>NZ_JBHFKT010000019.1:0-108707 GCF_042879335.1 Photorhabdus sp. RM96S
TGGTTCTGTAGCCTATCTCATTGATTCTACAGACCACTTGGATGAAAAGGCTGTATATCTTGGTACACAAGGGCTGGTTGGAAGTGGAGCATAATTATGAAAACTTATTTAGTCTTCAGCACAGCCATCTCACTAACTATTAATACTAAATAAACATAATGCCACAGCTAATCTTCAGCTACCGAATGGATATCAAGGAACAAATTACCCATCTGAAAAACAAACGCAAAGCGAAAATACTGCTACACCCCAAAACGAACAAACACGGCACAACACCCCTTGAAAATCAAGCATCATAGTGTGTTGTTGACCAATTTAGCCGCCATTTCATGAGTGGTAATACAGATTTTAGCTAACCCTATTCTACCAATTAGTTAAACAAGTGGTTTGTTAAACTTGACCCAGAAGAGTTTACAGTCTAATCTCCCCCCAACTAGTTACAAAATCTTATCCCCCATTACTTTTTGTTAAGACAGACAAAAGTATTGAAAAATCAGTGCGGTAGATAAGATTTCCGAATATTACAGGCACTCTGGGGGCCAATAACCTAGTGCGGTAGCTTTATCTTAGGAAAAATGGAATGCTTATTACTCAATTATAGAAATATTTACTAGATAGCAATAATTCTATAAACATTCATCTCAAATTCCGAAAAATCCATTCCTTATTAAATCAAATATATATTCATCATTTATGTTAATAAAGAAAATTCTGTTAAAACCAAGTATATTATCTTTGTATGTCAATATATTGGGCTTAACATCGGGAATAACAACCATACTAATAATAACAAAATATTACAATTTATTATTTCAATCTGAGTATTATATAACAACAGCATTGGTTTCATGGATAATTTTATTTGACTTTGGCATATCACAAACACTGCTTTACGTCTCTAAAAAAAGTAAAAGAAAAATAGAAAATGCTATAGGATGCTACTTATCTTATTATGTAGCATTTGGATTATTATTTATAATATTATATAAATCATACAATCCAGAAACAACATGGGAAAGTATACTTTACTTCCTCATTTTCTTGTTGAATGGTGCACTATCAATTATTCTATCTTATATAAGAGGGCAAGGGGAAGAAATATATTACTGGAAAGCAAGAAGTTTTGAATTTACTATTTACACATTAACATTAACATTAACACTATTATATGGTTTATCTATATACTCGTTAGTAATAGCAATAAGTTTATCCTCATTAGTCAATTTTATTAGCATCATAAAAATCATTGATATAAAAACATTCAAAATCACATTGAATCCAAAACCCTGGTTATCAACGCTCGCAAATACTCAAATCAGAGTAGCAGTAGAGTATGTTTCCTTCTTAATAGGATTAAAGATAGCAATTCCGTTTGTTAAATCTCAGTTAGGAGCTATATTAACAGGGAAAATAGCCTTAACTTTAACATTACTCTCAATACCCTTATCAATATCGATCGCTCTTCATACAACTAAAATCAGCAGTTTTGTATTTAACAATCAAGAAAAAAACATCAAAAATAAATATATAAGATGGTCACTATTTATAACAACATTCTTTACTCTACTAAATTTTTTCATAATCATATTAATAACAATGGATAATATCAGTTATATAAATGAAAGAATAGCAAATATAAAAATTATCACTGCAATAATGTTAGGTAATCTAGTTTCACTAATTTTATACTTAATCTCAAACTGGCTAAGGATAAATAACCATGATATAGGCTGGAAATGTATACTTATATTTAATATCTCCCAACTAATAGTCTTTACTTTATCATTTAACATAGTTTTCTCTATCTATACCTCATTATTTCTATTAATTGCATTTATTATTCTTTCATCTCTTATCAATTCCTGGAGACATTAATGAAAAAAATAACAAGAAAAATAATAAGAAGAAAGATATACCATATCCTTTGTAATTTCTTCATTATAAAAATAAGAAAAAACAATAAAAAAAAGGTGCTCTGTTCATATATATTAAAACCTTTTATTTTAAAAGGCGCTATATCACATAGTAACCTTCAAGAAGCTAGATGTATTGCAGACATAATATGTTCTTTAGGATATGATGTAGATATTTGTGATTATAAAAACATAAGAAAATTAAACTACAGCAAGTATGACATCATTTTTGGATTCGGTCACCATCTTGAAAATGCAATTTATAAAAATTTCCCAGGAAAAATAATACATTATGCTACTGGAATGCCTCAAGCATTCCAGAATGGAGAATCCATAAAGAGAATAAGGGAATTTAAAGCAAGAAACAATAATATATTGGCTTTAGAATCAGCAAGGTTTAGCTATGATAAACATTTACTACAAGAACAATTAAGTCATGGTATCATTTCAATAGGTGGGCATGACACTTATAAAGAGTTCAAGAAAATAAATAATAATCTTAGAATAATAGATACAACTTATATAGACTGTGGTTATCTTGAAGAAATACTCAGCACAAGAAATATAAATTCAGCCAAAAATAATTTTCTATGGTTAGGAGGGACAGGGGCAATACACAAAGGGTTAGACTTATTAGTTGAAGCATTTAAAGACTTAAAGAACGCCCAACTACATATTGTTGGAGACATTGAGAATGAACCTACTTTTTTTACCTACTTAACTAATACAATAAAAAATACTAATAATATATTCTATTATGGATATCAGAATCTAAATAGTCCCAAAATGATATCTATATTTAAAGAATGTACCTTTTCTATATTGCCATCATGCTCAGAGGGGCAAGCAACCTCAATAATAAACAGTATCGGCAATGGTGGTCTTATTCCCATAGTTACAAGACATGGTGGAAATGATAAAGAATACACTATTCATATAAAAGAATTAAGCATAGAATCAGTAAAAAATTCTATTATAAATGCATTAAATATGACCCAGGAAGAAATAAGAGAACATCAAGAATTTGCTATCAAAACAGTAAAATATGAAAATACCTTAAATAGATTTGAGGAAAAGTTTAGAACCACATTCTTGGAGTTAATAAGTTGACAACATGCCTATTACTGCTATTATCATTAATCCTTTTATCCTTATTATTACTAGGTCAGTTTAATCATAAAAAACTTTTTTTATTCGGGGTTTGTTATTATTTTATATTACCTATAATAGTTGGAGAAAATAAAGAAATATTTAATATAATATATTTTGAACACTGGTTTGAAACGTTTGAATTAGTTAATATTAATGAAAAACTATTTATTATTTTTTATAGCATCATTCTGTTCTTAGCTTATCTTTTAGGATGTAAAATAAGTCAAATAATAGGTTATAAAAACAATTCATTTATTACAGCAAATGCTCTGATAAATAAGAAAGGACATGGATTAGGCCAAACAAGCAGCTTACTCATATCGATATTAATTTTTTTTATATGTATCCCCATTTGGATTCATTCTTCTCATTTCTTTTTTCAAGGATATTCAGTTGGCTATGATTCATCAATTATGGGAAAAATGGTCACTCTAAACTTATTATTAACCACTTTTGTTTTTTGTATAAAAAAATCCGTTTCTTTAAACATAAAGATATTTAGCTTCGGCCTAGTCATAACCAATAGTCTACTATTGTTAAGTATGGGAGGAAGGATGTATGTACTAATATTTTTAATATTTATGATATCCTGGTTTTATGATAGTAGAAAAATTCCCAATAAAATTATTATTGCATTCATAATCGCATCATTTTTATTAATTACAGTTGGTGTGATTAGATCACACTCTGTTTCTATTAATTTATTTTCTTACATCGCCCTAGCAGAACCTGTTTTCACAAGCTTTTCATTATTTAGCTTCCTAACTCATGATAACAACTTCCATTATTTTAATTTTCCAACTAATTTTCTGAATGCTTTTCTACTGATTCTACCAAATTTCTTAGACTACAAAAAAAGCCTAATGATTAATATGGAAGATCTCGGATTTGTTTTTTATGCCCCATTAGGTGCAACAAGTCTCATCGTTTCTCTTATTGGAAACTTTGGGACAATTGGCGGAGTTTTTTTTATATTATTGATGTCCACTTTGATTGAAACAATAAGGTATTCTCAAAATGTAGTATTGAGAGTATTCTATACAATGTTATGCTCAGTTATTCCTTTTATGCTATTTAGAGACAGCTTTGGAATAGTAATAAAAGTTTCTATATTTACAGGTTTAATCTTACCTTCAATTTTTATGCTAATAGCAAGAATATTAAAACATTGATGTATTTATATTAAGAGATGAAAAAAATGATAATAATTGACGGAATCATATTCTCTTTACAGAATGCTGGAGGAATATCAGTATATTATAATGAACTCCTAAAAAGACTAAAAAAATCAGAAATAAATCACACACTTTATTTGTACAATAATAATAACAAAATCATTTCTAAAGAAGAGATTGTTACACCACAAATTAGCAAAACCAGATTAAATATTAATCTAGAAAGGTATTTAAACTTCCCATTATTAGAGGAAAAACCTAACACTATATTTCACTCTAGTTATTATAGATTACCTTACACAAAAAACAAAAGCACTAAAATCATCACAACTGTCCATGACTTTACATATGAGAAATTTTCTCCATTTTTTAAAAGAAACATTCACCATTGGCAGAAACAAAGAGCTATAATAAACAGCGATATAATAATATGTATCTCAGAAAATACTAAAAATGATCTAATTGAATATATACCTCAAGCTGTAAATAAAGACATTAGAGTTATTTATAATGGTGTAAGTGATGATTTTCATAAGATTAACAATAAAATAACATTTAACAAAAGATTCGTTTTATTTATTGGAGCTCGAGATGGTTATAAGAATTTTACTAATGCAGTAAAGGCTTTGAAAAACAGAGATGATCTAGAGCTGAGAATTGTAGGAGGTGGTCCTCTTAATGAAAAAGAAAAAATACTATTAGATGATAATATAAAGAATAGATATATCAAAATAGATTATATTACAAACAAAGATCTAAATTTATTATATAATCATGCTTATGCTTTATTATATCCATCTCTTTATGAAGGCTTTGGTATTCCTCTTCTTGAAGCAATGAAAGCCGGCTGTCCGGTCATTGCCTCAAATTCCTCATCAATACCTGAAATCGCATCTGATTGCGCCCTTTTACTCGAATCGCCTAATTTCAAAAATATATTCTCAGCATTAGAAATACTTGAAAATTTAAACTCTAGAGAAAATCTCATTAAAAAAGGATTGATTCAAAGTAGTCTATTTTCTTGGGATAAAACATTCTCTCAATTAAATAATGTATACAATGAATTAATTGGATAATTAAATTATGAAAAAAGCATTAATAACAGGTATTACTGGGCAAGATGGTTCTTATTTGGCAGAATTTTTATTAGAAAAAGGATATGAAGTGCACGGGATAAAACGTCGCTCATCTTCATTCAATACTTCACGAGTTGACCACATATATCAAGATCGCCACGAAAATAACCCTAACTTCTTCTTGCACTATGGTGATCTGACAGATTCATCCAATCTAATCCGTTTAGTACAAGAAATTCAACCGGATGAAATATATAATCTTGGTGCTCAATCTCATGTCGCAGTTTCTTTTGAATCGCCTGAATATACTGCGGATGTCGATGCATTAGGCACATTAAGGCTGCTAGAAGCTATCCGTATTAATGGATTAGAAAAAAAGACACGTTTCTATCAAGCATCAACTTCTGAACTTTATGGATTAGTACAAGAAATACCGCAAAAAGAAACTACCCCTTTCTATCCTCGCTCCCCTTATGCTGTAGCCAAAATGTATGCTTACTGGATCACAGTAAACTATCGTGAATCCTATGGCATCTATGCGTGTAATGGTATCCTATTTAATCATGAGTCTCCACGTCGTGGTGAAACATTTGTAACCCGTAAGATCACACGAGCTATCGCAAATATAGCTCAAGGATTAGAAAAATGTTTATATCTTGGAAATATGGATGCTTTACGTGACTGGGGACATGCTAAAGATTATGTGCGTATGCAATGGATGATGCTTCAGCAAGAAACAGCTGAAGACTTTGTCATATCAACCGGTAAACAAATATCAGTCCGTGAATTCGTTCGTATGTCTGCCAAAGAAGCAGGTATCGAATTAGAATTCAGTGGTAAAGGTATAGATGAAATCGCTACAGTTACTTCAATACAAGGTAACAATGTCACATCAGTTAAAGTGGGTGACGTCATAGTTAGAATCGATCCTCGTTATTTCCGTCCTGCTGAAGTCGAAACTTTATTAGGTGACCCAACTAAAGCCAAGGAAAAATTAGGCTGGACACCTGAAATTACAGTGGAAGAGATGTGTGCTGAAATGGTTGCTAATGATTTACAACAAGCCAAACAACACGCTCTATTAAAAGCTAGTGGTTTCAATGTAACAATCTCAGTAGAGAATTAATAATGCTTAATAAAAAACGAATCTTTGTAGCAGGCCACCGTGGTATGGTTGGTTCTGCAATTGTACGCCAACTTCAAAATAGACAAGACATAGAGCTAGTTCTTAAAAACCGTGGAGAGCTGGACTTAATTTCTCAGTCTGCTGTACAGGATTTCTTTGCCAAAGAAAAAATTGATGAAATATATTTAGCAGCAGCAAAAGTAGGTGGTATTGTTGCTAATAATACCTATCCTGCTGAATTTATTTTTGAAAATCTAATGATAGAGTGCAACATTATTCATGCTGCCCATTTATCCAATATCCAAAAGTTGTTATTTTTAGGTTCATCTTGCATTTATCCTAAACTTACTAAACAGCCGATGGCTGAAAGCGCATTACTGACTGATACACTAGAGCCAACTAATGAACCCTACGCTATTGCAAAAATAGCAGGTATTAAACTGTGTGAGTCTTACAATCGTCAATATGATCGGGACTACCGTAGTGTTATGCCAACCAACCTCTATGGTGAAAATGATAATTTTCATCCAGAAAATTCCCATGTCATTCCAGCATTGCTACGCCGCATTCATGAAGCAAAACAAAATAACGATGCAGAAATCGTTGTGTGGGGTACAGGAGAGCCAATGCGAGAATTCCTACATGTAGATGATATGGCTGCTGCTAGTGTATATATTATGGAGCTTTCTAGTGATATCTATAAAGCAAACACTCAGTCAATGCTTTCCCATATCAATGTAGGCACAGGAGTTGATTGTACTATCCGTGAATTAGCAGAAATGATAGCTAAGGTAGTTGGTTTTACTGGTAACATCATATTTGATACCAACAAACCTGATGGTACTCCCCGTAAATTAATGGACGTAAGCCGTTTATCTCAACTAGGTTGGAACTATCAAATACCTTTAGAAACCGGTTTAAATATGACCTATCAATGGTTTTTAGATAACCAAAATAATTTTAGGAAATAGTATGGGACAAGTGTTGAATGACTCATTATTCAAAACTATTGTGGCTAACACTCCCCTAATCTCTATTGACCTTATTATTCAAAATTCCCAGAGAAAAATATTACTTGGGAAAAGAATCAATCGCCCAGCTCAAGGTTACTGGTTCGTGCCTGGTGGACGCGTCAGAAAAAATGAAACGCTTATTAACACACTTAATCGATTACTTAAAGAAGAGCTAGGAATAAGCACATCATTACCCAATACAACATTTCTTGGGCCTTTTGAACATTTCTATTCTGATAGTTTTCTTGAAGAAGACGTTAAAACCCACTACATAGCACTTGGATATAAATTAAACATTGATCTGGATTTATCAAAATTACCTAATATTCAACACGATCGTTATCGCTGGGTTAGCATTAATGATCTATTATCTGCTGACGATGTACATCTACATACAAAATACTATTTTCAATATAGGAAGTAACCGATAATGTTATTACCCGTAATTATGGCTGGTGGGACTGGCAGTCGCTTATGGCCTCTATCTCGTACTCTTTATCCGAAGCAATTTTTATCATTAGCTTCGGAACTAACTATGTTACAGGAAACATTTACACGGTTAAAAGAACTTCCACATCTACCCCCACTAGTGATATGTAACGAAGATCATCGTTTTATTGTTGCGGAACAATTGCGCCAGAAAGATTTAATTTATAGTGACATTATCCTTGAACCTGTAGGTAGGAATACTGCCCCAGCTATCGCTTTAGCTGCCCTACATGCTATATCAAGAGGTGAAGATCCTTTATTGTTAGTATTAGCCGCTGATCATGTAATACAAGATAAATCTTCTTTTATTACCGCAATTAAAAAAGCTCAATCACTAGTAGATGCTGATAAGCTAGTAACATTCGGTGTTGTTCCTCACACTCCAGAAACTGGATATGGTTATATTCGACAAGGAGAACTTATAACTAATGATGTATATAAGGTTGCCTCTTTTGTTGAGAAACCAGATTTGCAAACTGCAAAACACTATTTATCCTCAGGTAACTATTACTGGAACAGCGGCATGTTTGCTTTTAAAGCATCACGCTATTTGGAAGAGCTCAAAAAATATCAACCAGATATTTTTTCTATTTGCCAGAAAGCGATCTCAAGCGAACACCAAGATTTAGAATTCATTAGACTCAATAAAGATGTTTTCCAAAAATGCTCTGATATTTCCGTTGATTATGCAGTAATGGAGAAGACTAATGATGCAGTAGTCGTTCCTATGGATGCAAAATGGAATGATGTTGGATGTTGGTCTGCACTATGGGAAATAAATGATAAAGACTCTAAGGGAAATGTCATTCGGGGTGACGTATTAATGGAAAATACTAGTAATAGCTATATTTCTTCTCAGAATAAACTGGTTGCTACTGTAGGAATCAATGACCTAGTTATAGTAGAAACCAAAGATGCAGTATTAGTTGCACATAAAGATAAAGTTCAAGATGTAAAGGGGATCGTCAGCCAACTAAAGCTCAATAATCGAAAAGAACACCAACAGCACAGAGAAATCTATCGCCCTTGGGGCTCCCATGATGCTATTGCAAACAGTATTCGTTATCAAGTGAAAAAAGTAACTGTCAAACCAGGGCGGCATATTACCACTCAAATTCATTATCATAGGGCTGAGCATTGGATTGTTGTATCAGGCATAGCGAAAGTGCACAATGGTGAAAAAACATATCTAGTTACCGAAAATGAATCAACTTATATTCCTGCTGGTGTTGCTCATTCTATTGAGAATCCAGGAAAAATACCATTAGAAATTATTGAAGTTCATACTGGTAGTTATCTTTCTGAAGATGATGTAGAACGGGTTGGAAATCATGGTATGGAATATCAATAATGAAAATAAGTATTATTACCGCAACATATAATAGTGAAAAAACGCTTGCTGACACTTTATTATCTCTGGAAAAACAGACTTATCAGAATATAGAATATATTATTATTGATGGAGCATCTGAAGATAATACACTAATGATGATTAATAAAAACTCAACTCGTGTAACCACTATTATCAGTGAACCAGATAAGGGTATTTACGATGCTTTAAATAAAGGAATTGCGACAGCTACTGGTGATATCGTTGGCTTCCTACATTCTGATGATTTATTCGCATATCCCGAAGCTATTGCAGATATAGTGGCTATGTTTGAAAAATATAAATGTGAAGCTGTTTATGGTGATCTTCAATATGTATCGAAAAATAACATAAACAATGTGGTTAGGTATTGGAAAAGTGGCCCATTTTACCCTAAAAAGATGCAATACGGCTGGATGCCTCCACATCCTACTTTTTATATGAAACGTAAATTATATGATAAATGGGGAGGTTTTGATTTGAATTTTAAAATATCCTCAGACTATGACTCAATTACGAGATACATTATAAACCACAATATTAAATTAATATACTTACCCAAAGTAATCATTAAAATGAGGATCGGTGGTGAAAGTAATCGCTTAGAAAATACAATTCTTAGATCTAAAGAAATCATTCGTATAATGAAGAATCGCCGTATTTTTTGGCCTATAGCTCTGATTTATAGAAATTTATCTAAACTTCCCCAATTTTTAAAATAACACTATGCCTAAATTATCTTGTTTCAAAGCATATGATATCCGTGGCCAACTAGGTGAGGAATTAAATGAAGACATCGCCTATCGCATTGGTCGAGCTTATGGTGAATTTATCAAACCTGAATCCGTGGTTATTGGGAGTGATGCACGTTTAACTAGTGAAAGCCTCAAACTTGCTTTGAGTCGTGGTTTACAAGATGCAGGCTCTAATGTCCTTGATATAGGACTTTCAGGTACCGAAGAAGTTTATTTCGCAACTTTTCATCTAGGTATTGATGGTGGGATTGAGGTTACAGCCAGCCATAATCCTATAAACTATAATGGGATGAAACTTGTTGGAAAAGATTCAAAGCCAATTAGCGGCAATACTGGGTTAAAGGAAATACAACACCTCGCTGAAGTAAATAACTTTTCTACCTTTAACAAAAGACCCCGTGGTAACTATAAAAAAATAACTATTTTAGATAGTTACATAACTCATATCCTAAATTATATCGATACTAATAAATTAAAACCTTTAAAACTGGTTGTTAATAGTGGGAATGGCGCTGCTGGTCATGTGATCGATGCTATAGAATCTCGCTTTAGAGAACTAAATGTTCCTATTGAATTTATAAAAATTCATCATAAAGCTGATGGTAATTTCCCTAATGGAATTCCTAATCCACTATTACCAGAATGTCGACAAGATACTTCTGAAGCAGTGAAGAGATACAATGCTGATATAGGCATTGCATTTGATGGTGATTTTGATCGTTGTTTCTTTTTCGACGAAAATGGATGTTTCATTGAAGGATATTACATCGTTGGGTTATTAGCTGAAGCCTTTCTGAAAGATAATCCAGGACAGAAAATCATTCATGATCCACGCCTTACATGGAACACTATAGAAGTCGTTAAGTCGTCTAATGGTATTCCTATCCTGTCAAAAACAGGACACGCTTTCATTAAAGAAAGGATGAGAGAAGAAAATGCTATTTATGGTGGAGAAATGAGCGCTCATCATTATTTTAGAGAATTTTCTTATTGTGATAGTGGCATGATTCCATGGCTATTAATAGCTGAATTACTTTCTATTAAAGAAAAAAATCTTAGCCAACTAGTACAAAATCGCATTGAAGCATTTCCCTCATCGGGTGAAATAAACAGTAAATTACTCGCGCCTCAAGAGGTTATTCAGCGCGTTTTAAACACTTATCAAAAAGATGCTATCGCAATTGATTACACAGACGGTGTTAGTATTGAATTCAAAGATTGGCGTTTTAACTTAAGAACATCTAATACTGAACCGGTGGTTCGTTTAAATGTAGAATCTAAGAATAATATACCATTGATGCGACAAAAAACAGATGAAATATTAAAACTACTAAAGTAATGAATACACAATCTAATCATTGAAGGAATAGATTATATCATTTACATACGGTATTCTAGCTTCTGAAAAAATAAGCTGATATTGTTGTGATTAATTATTTTTTACCACGGATCAAACAAATCACTATGTTAAGTTGAAAAACTAACTAGCAAAAAAATGAAACTCTATCAAGAAAACATGTTTAATATAAATCAAAGATCATTATACATCAACATTATATTAAATACTTAACCAGATAAAATCCGTTTATTTTATTTAACCAACTCATTATTATTAAATGCCACAATAAAAATCATTTAATATAAGTTCATTAACAGATACTGAAAAATATCTTTTAATATTAATCTGGCCCTATCTTTGGCTATAAAACAATACTTAATGAATTTTTGGGATAAACCATAAGCCTTTAAAGATATAAAGAGAAGGAATTATCATAATGATTCTTTTAACTGGTAGTACAGGGTTCGTTGGTAGAGCCATTCTTGATAAATTATCAGGAAAATTAGTTAAAACTCTTGGTCGTACTCGCCCAGCAAACCAATCCTCTAATTTTTTCAGTGGCACTATTGACTGCGATACTAACTATTCTCTAGCACTAGAAGGTGTTAAAGTTGTTATCCACTCAGCCGCTCGAGTCCATATCATGAATGATTCAGTATTGAATCCATTAGCTGCATTCAGGGAGGTCAATGTTGCAGGAACTCTAAATTTGGCTCGTCAAGCAGCTGCTGCTGGTGTTAAACGTTTTATTTTTATTAGTTCTATCAAAGTAAACGGTGAAGAAACAAACCCCAGCACCCCATTCCGATATAATGATATACCCGCACCAAGTGACGCTTACGGGCAATCTAAAGCTGAAGCAGAAGAAGAACTAAAAAAATTAGCAAATCTTACGGGAATGGAACTAGTAATCATTCGTCCACCTTTAGTCTATGGCCCTGGCGTTAAAGCTAATTTTAGGTCATTAATGACGGTAGTGAACAAAGGCTTACCCCTGCCACTAGGCGCTATTCATAATCAGCGTAGTTTAGTAGCACTAGATAACCTAGTTGATTTGATCGTGACCTGTGTCGATCACCCACAAGCAGCAAATCAAACATTTATGGTCAGCGATGATCAAGATATTTCCACTACTGAGCTTCTAAAAAAAATGGCCAATGCTCTGGATAAACCATCAAGATTAATCCCAGTACCAATGAATTGGATTCGTTTCGTTGCCGGTTTGCTTTGTAAGAAACCTATTGCTGACAGATTATGTAGCTCTTTACACGTGGATATTACTCATACTAAGCAGGTTTTAGGTTGGACCCCACCGGTTACAATGGATGAAGAATTAGCCAAAATTGCTAGTGTGGAATTTAATAAATAAATTGGATCAATTATTACCCATGACCACTTTGATAATTCGTATATTTGATATTATATTTTCCTTAATAGGGTTAATTATAACTTCCCCGATCTTATTTATCTTAACTATTATCGGATTATTTGATACAGGTTCACCTTTATTCCGGCAAACACGTGTAGGACGATTTCAAAAACCGTTTACTTTGGTCAAGTTACGTACTATGAAAATAGATACAGCTTCTGTTGCAAGTCACTTAGCTAATTCTTCTTCTATTACTAAATTTGGTAGTTTCTTACGTAAAAGTAAGTTAGACGAGCTACCACAATTATGGAATGTATTGAAAGGGGAAATGAGCCTTGTCGGACCTCGACCTTGTCTCTTTAATCAAGAAGAACTAATCACTGAAAGAAAACTGCTTAATGTATTTAATGTGAAGCCAGGAATTACAGGGTTAGCACAAGTGAACACCGTAGATATGTCTACACCAAAATTATTAGCTGAAATGGATGCTAATATGATTAATTCACTCACATTAACTGATTATTTCAAATACATTATCCAGACGGTTGCTGGTAAAGGTTCTGGCGATAGGGTTAAATATTAATAGTCTTTTCTCATGTCTTTTAATGTTACAACTATTCAAAGCAGCAATATTAACCTCAACCATGCAAATAAGTAGGCATAAAATATAATGTTATTTTATTTTCTTGAGCTTTCGCGAAAGCTCAAACGAACTATTTCTATTTCAGTGGACATAGGACTATTGAGTATTGCTTTTTGGGGAGGATATTGGGTTCGTCTTGATGCACAAGTTCCCATTTCTAATTTGCCTCAATGGGGACTATTAGCAATACTCACGCCAGTGACTATACTAATTTTTATAAAATTAGGATTATATCGAGCAATATTGCGCTATGTAGGTTTTAAAGTTTTATGGACAGTAGCCCTAGGAATTTCGGTATCTACTATATTATTAGTAATATCTGCTTTCTTCTTCAGCATATCCCTACCACGTACTGTACCTATAATTTATTTCGCATTTGCTATACTGTTAGTCGGTGGCGTTAGATTATTTTTCCAGATGTTGGTTAATAGAAATAAAAACAATAGAATTCCTGTATTGATCTATGGTGCCGGTTCATCAGGCCGACAATTACAATTAGCACTAAATCAAGGACAAGAATATTTTCCTGTCGCATTTGTTGACGATGATATAACCCTACATAAGACAATGATTCAAGGAATTAGTGTCTATCCCTCTGAGAATATTGACGAATTAATTCTTCGTTTTAACATTAAGAAAATATTATTAGCAATACCTAGTGCACCCAGGTCAATACGTCAAAATGTCATCCACCGCTTAGAACATTTTCCGTGTGAAGTTCTCTCTATTCCAGGTATGACTGACTTAGTAAAAGGGAATGCATTTATTGATGAATTAAAAGAGGTTTCTATAGAAGATCTATTAGGACGTGATCCTGTGGAGCCAATACCTGAACTAATGAATGCAAATATAACGAATAAGCATGTTATGGTGACAGGAGCTGGCGGCTCTATTGGCTCTGAACTATGTCGTCAAATATTACGCTGTGAACCAGCTAAGTTAGTATTATTTGAATTATCTGAATATAACCTTTACGCAATTGATAAAGAACTTAATGAACAATGTCATCGTGAAAGTATTAAAACTGAGATTATACCCCTTCTAGGTTCAGTTCAACATCAATGCCGCTTAAGTACTGCAATGATTAGCTTCCAAATTCAAACTGTCTATCATGCAGCTGCTTATAAGCACGTTCCTTTAGTTGAATATAACGTAGTCGAAGGAGTACGTAATAATATATTTGGTACTCTTTACAGTGCTCAAGCTGCTATAGAAGCTGGTGTTGAAACCTTTGTTTTAATTTCAACAGATAAAGCGGTTCGTTCTACCAATACTATGGGAGCGACTAAGCGTATGGCAGAATTAATTTTACAGGCTCTAGCTGAGGCACAAAATCAAACCCGTTTCTGTATGGTTCGTTTCGGTAATGTATTGGGATCATCAGGTTCTGTAGTACCACTGTTTCGCAAACAAATTCTGAATGGTGGCCCTATCACTGTGACTCATCCAGATATTATTCGTTACTTTATGACAATTCCAGAGGCTTCCCAACTAGTGATTCAGGCTGGGGCCATGGGTACTGGAGGAGATGTCTTTGTACTTGATATGGGCAATCCTGTTAAGATCCTTGATTTAGCTCACCGTATGATTAGATTAAGTGGCCTAACATTGAAAAACAAACAAAACCCAGAAGGAGATATAGAAGTAAAAGTTGTAGGACTCCGCCCAGGTGAAAAGTTATTTGAAGAGTTATTAATTGGTGACTCAGTAAATAATACAGCTCACCCACGTATTATGACTGCTCAAGAGAACATGTTACATTGGCCAATACTGCGTGAACTTTTAGTCGAATTAGCAGATGCATGTTGCAACCACGATTACAAGCAAATTCGCCAATTATTATTAAAAGCGCCAGCAGCATTCTCACCAACAGATGGGATATGTGATCTAGTTTGGAAAGCCCAAAAAAAGCTTGATTTTGATGTAATCCAAGCCGGAACACATGATATTGAATTTTTTATATCTGAATTACATACACCCTTTCATTGATCATTAAAATAATTAACTCTCATAATAAGTATATCAATTATTTATGTAAGAGAATTTATTAAAGGATTCAAATGATTACTTTAATCACCGGCGGAACCGGCTATATCGGCTCACATACAGTATTAGCGCTTCTGGAAAGAGGAATTGATGTTGTTGTTATCGATAACCTTTGCAATTCATCACCTGAATCTCTTCTCCGAGTTGAAAAACTCACTGGTAAATCAGTGAAGTTTTATCAAGGTGATATCCTTGATTTAGATTTACTGAATCAAATCTTCCAAGAAAACAAAATAGACACTGTAATTCATTTTGCCGGATTAAAAGCCGTTGGTGAATCTACCAGAAAGCCTCTTGAATATTACCAGAACAATGTTACTGGCACCCTAGTTCTATTGCAGGCTATGCGTGCCAACGATGTGTATCAATTGATTTTCAGTTCATCCGCAACGGTTTATGGTGATCCTGAATTTGTACCACTTACTGAAAATGCTAAAGTAGGCGGCACCACTAACCCTTATGGCACATCAAAACTGATGGTTGAGCAAATTCTAAAAGATTTTGCCGCAGCCGAGCCAAATTTCAAAATCACCAGCCTGAGATATTTCAATCCTGTTGGTGCTCATTCATCAGGTATGATTGGTGAAGACCCTAACGGTATTCCCAATAATCTGTTGCCTTATATCACTCAAGTTGCTATTGGCCGTCTGAAATGTTTATCAGTTTATGGCAACGATTATCCAACCAAAGACGGTACCGGTATTCGTGATTATATCCACGTAATGGATTTGGCTGAAGGCCATATTGCTGCTATTGATTATCTGGATAAACAACTATCCTATGAAGTTTTCAATTTAGGAACAGGCGCTGGTTATTCTGTATTGGATTTACTTCATGCTTTTGAAAATGCAGCAGGTAAAGAGATTCCACATAAAATCACAAATAGACGCCCTGGAGATATTGCTGAGTGTTGGTCTGATCCGTCCAAAGCCCGTGAAATTCTCGGCTGGCAAGCAACACGCAATATTGACGACATGATGCACGATAGTTGGAATTGGCAGAAGAATAACCCCAATGGTTTTCGCTCTAATTAAGGTGTATACCTACACTGTTTGGTTCCTTAAAAGAAGTAAAATTCAGAATAAATCTGAATGACTACCTATTCGATATATACCCTATGGATTTCAAGATGCATCGCGACGGCAAGGGAGTGAATCCCCGGGAGCATAGGTAACTATGTGACCGGGGTGAGCGAGTGCAGCCAACAAAGAGGCAACTTGAAAGATGACGGGTATAGTTTAAATTCAGTATTTGTGCGCTGATAAATAAGCAAAATATCTGGCGCTCCGTGGCATTCAAGGTAACCAATAATATTGGCCTGCTAATGAATGTTCACGGTAACGCTCTAGTAAAGGCTCACCAGTCTGTAAAAGCTCAATGGTTTTCAAGATAACCGATTGAGCTTTTTTATTATTAGCATAACGTTTTGCATCTTTTTTAAAACGACTCTGGTAAACAATCTTTAGCATTATTTACCATCCAAGATCACGCTTTATTTCATCTATCGTATCAACTCGGTGAACACCTACGCCATTTTCCAGATTCCGAATAGCCTGTAATGTCTCCTGATTAAGTTGCAGCAACTCAGCAGGTAATTCTGGCTCAACAGCCAGACGATTAATCAGAGATGAAATCCCCCTGCATCCCCTCCCGATTTCTGCTAATCTGTGCCCCTTGTTTCTGGGGGGTATATGCTAAACATCGTCTTATTTGAACCTGAAATCCCACCTAATACCGGTAATATTATTCGCCTTTGTGCCAATACCGGTTTCCAATTGCATTTGATTCAACCCTTGGGTTTTACCTGGGATGATAAAAGGCTACGTCGAGCCGGGCTGGATTATCATGAGTTTGCCAATGTTAAACAACATCATGATTATTATGTTTTTTTAGAGAATGAAAAGTTAATAGAAGGATCTGCTGCTCGTTTGTTTGCTCTCACAACAAAAGGAATACCAGCACATAGTGCGGTAAGTTATCAAGCAGGGGATTATTTAATGTTCGGGCCGGAAACCAGAGGGCTACCGCCTTACGTACTGGATAATATGCCGCCACAACAAAAAATCCGTATCCCAATGCTGGCAAACAGCCGCAGTATGAATCTTTCCAATTCAGTCGCTGTTGTCGTTTTCGAAGCCTGGCGACAATTAGATTATCAGGACGCTATCATAAAAAATTAGTGTGTCATTTAATAAGCGTGACTAATATCGCTACACTTTCTTACAATAGCCCAACGTGTTATTTATTTATCGTATCGCGGCAATTTTTTCTTCTTTATGTGGGTCTGGTGAAGAATAGTTTTCTACTCTACACCAGATTCACGATGAGCCAAGCACCCATTTTTGTCATGTTCTCGGATGAAGTGTGGTACGTAAAATAAAAAATCATGGGTAGAGGAAAATAGGAAGATATTAGACGTAGCTTTTATCCTGGGTTTTTCCGAACAAGTTTTTGCGCTAAATCATCGTTTATTACGGGGCATAGGTGCTATGATTAGTATAGAATAACCCTATTGGGGGATTTTTTCTCTTTGAAAATTGATTCAGATAACTTAATCGGGGTTGATTCCCTCAAATGATCTACTATTTGATAAAACTATTTAGATCATAATAATTTAACAAAGTTAGCATTAAATCAACTCATTTTCATTGATATATATTGGTTACACTATGAAAGCAAAAATTTCAAAAGAATTTCTCCAAGATGTCATAGAATGGGACATATATAATTGGAGCCATGCATTAAAATATTGGCAAGATAATTCTAGCTTAGAATTAAAATCAGCTAATATTCTAGAAATAGGCAGTGAAAATGGTGGGCTATCGTTGTGGGCTGCATTAAATGGTGCAAATGTCCTATGTACCGATCTAAATGGCCCTACACCAAAGACACTGGAGAAACATAAGCGTTATAATATAGAAGATAACATTCAATATGAAAAATTGAGTGCATCGGATATTAAATATAAGAACCATTTTGATATTGTTATGTTTAAATCAGTATTAGGTGCTGTCGGTTATAATTTCAATAAAACAGCACAAAAAGAGGCTATTAATCAAATCTTTCATTCATTAAAAGAAGGAGGTGAACTTTGGTTTGCAGAAAATCTGGTTGCATCACCATTGCATAAATTTCTCAGGAAAAATTATGTTAATTGGGGAAATACTTGGGGCTATGTTACCGTCAATGAAATGACAGATTATCTGTCAGTATTTTCAAATGTTAATTATACAACATTAGGCTTCCTTGCTACGCTTGGTAGGAATGAATTTCAAAGAAAATTTTTAGGGGTGTTAGATAATAAAGTTCTAAATAAAGTCATTCCTAAGCATTGGCACTATATTATAATAGGTGTGGCAAAAAAATAATTTATATACCCGTCATCTTTCAAGTTGCCTCCTTGTTGGCTGCACTCACTCACCCCAGTCACATAGTTATCTATGCTCCCGGGGATTCGCTCCCTTGCCGCCGCGATGCATCTTGAAATCCATAGGGTATAGAAGATTTCACAAGTTAAGCATGCCAGATCATATTTCCACATTCAGCATGTGAAAATATGATAGTGATTACTAATTATCCAGATTTCGATAAATTAAATCCCATCCCCATACTCAAAGCCATGATTGATACCATTAAAGTGTTGGTTCATATCCAATGATGGCTTTTCGCTTTCAGGTTTACCAACAATACGGGCAGGCACTCCAGCGGCTGTTGTGTGCGGTGGAACAGAGCGAAGTACAACTGAACCTGCGCCAATTTTGGCCCCACGACCAATTTCAATATTACCCAATATTTTCGAACCTGCGCCAATCATCACCCCTTCCCTGACTTTCGGATGACGATCACCCCCGGTTTTACCCGTACCACCAAGGGTAACGGATTGCAGGATAGAAACGTCATTTTCCACTACCGCCGTTTCACCAATTACAATGCCTGTAGCATGGTCAAGCATAATGCCACAGCCAATCTTTGCTGCCGGATGAATATCAACGCCAAAAGACATCGAGATTTGGTTTTGTAGATAAATAGCCAATGCTTTACGTCCTTCTCCCCAGATCCAATGGGCAATACGATAGGCTTGTAAGGCATGAAACCCTTTGAGGTAAAGCAAGGGAGTTGAGTATTTATCTACAGCGGGATCACGTAAACGTACCGCTATGATGTCGCGGGCAGCAGAGACAATCATCTTTTGATCTGAGTTATAAGCCTCTTCTACGATCTCTCTAACAGCAATAGCCGGCATAATCGGCGTAGCCAGCTTATTAGCCAACATATAACTTAAAGCACTACCAAGATTTTCATGCTTGAGCAATGTTGCATGAAAAAAACTGGCCAACATCGGTTCACATTCAGCCAGTGCTCTCGCTTCTGTTTTTATGTTCTTCCAAACTTCGTCCAATTCTTCTAGCGACATATTTTTTACTCTCACATTTAGAACCTATCTCATTAGATTTTTATTTAAGAGCGTACATTATCGCTCTCGTCCTTTCTGGCTCTTCCTAATAATGCCTGAGCAGCTTCTTGCACATTTTTATTGCAATAGAGTATCTGATAGATTTGTTCTGCAATCGGCATTTCTACATTGGCACGATTAGCCAATGCACGTACTTCTTTGGTATTGCGATAACCTTCAACAACCTGTCCAATCTGATCCTGGGCTTCTTCGACGCTAATTCCCTGCCCCAACATCATGCCAAAACGACGGTTACGTGATTGGTTATCAGTACAAGTTAAGACCAAATCGCCCAATCCCGCCATGCCCATAAAGGTCGAAGGATCAGCACCAAGCGCCGCCCCAAGGCGACTCATTTCCGCCAATCCACGCGTAATCAAGGCAGTACGAGCATTAGCACCAAAACCCATACCATCAGATATTCCCGCACCAATGGCAATCACGTTTTTTACAGCACCACCGAGTTGAACACCAATAAAATCAGGATTTTTATAAACCCGGAAGCTTTTGCCACAGTGGAATAATTGCTGAAGCTCATCGCCAAAAGCAGATTCCGTCGCGGAAATAGCAATCGCAGTAGGCAAACCAGCCGCTAACTCTTTAGCAAATGTTGGCCCAGAGAGCACCGCTAGCGGTATTTCATTGCCTAATATCTCACGGGCCACATCCTGCAATAACCGACCGGTATCCGCTTCCAAGCCTTTAGTTGCCCAGACGATACGTGAATCAGGCCGTAGATGTGGTTTTACCTGCTTTAACACTTCACCAAACACATGGCTAGGTACCACAACAAGAATATCGCGGCTCGCTGTTAGTGCTTTTATTAGGTCTGTTTCAAGCAATAAACTATCAGGAAAGGAAACATCCGGCAGAAATTTCTGATTACAACGCGCCTGTTGCAATGCCCGGATATGTTCTGGGTTGTGCCCCCAAAGTACAACATTATGACCATTACGAGCCAGCGTAATGGCTAATGAGGTGCCGTATGAGCCGGCACCAATCACTGTCATAGAAACAGTATTATTCATTAAGCTTCCTGTTCAGTTTGTTCACCACCCTCAGACTGTTCTGCCTGCTGTTGCAGGTAGTTCATGAATAGGGCGTCAAAGTTTACTGGAGCCAGATTCAGCTGTGGGAAGGTACCACGGCTAACCAGGCTAGTGATGCACTCACGAGCATATGGGAACAGGATATTCGGACAATATGCCCCCAAGCAGTGAGCTAGCTGAGTTCCTTCAATACCGTCAATAGAGAAAATACCCCCTTGCTGTACTTCACACAGGAATGCCGTCTCTTCTCCCAAAGTTGCTGTTACAGTCACACGCAGAACAACTTCATAAACCCCTTGAGCCAACTCACTGGAAGCGGTATCCAGATCCAGTTTTACTTCCGGCTGCCATTCCTGCTGAAACACTTGCGGTGCGTTCGGTGCTTCAAAAGAGATATCTTTGGTGTAGATACGTTGGATCTGAAAAGCCATTTCTGTATTGCTTTGTTCTGACATAATAATTGTTACCTTTAGATGTCCTTATTAAATTTTTCATGTGAATGTCACCATTCACGCCCAAAATGATTACTTTTTACCACGCGCCAATGGCAAGTTTTCGCCTGTCCAACCAACCAAACCTTCTTTCAAGGAACATACGCGTTCAAAACCAGCACGAATAAGATTCTCTGCCGGAGTACGAGATTCAGCGCCATTCGCAGAAACAACAATTACAGGCTGCTTTTTATGTTTTTCCAACTCAGCAAAATTGTTGTCTTTAATTTCAGAGGGAGTCAGGTTTACTGCGCCAATAATATGCCCTTTGCGGAAATCTTCACGGGAACGTAAATCCACGACGATGGCTTCTTCTTTATTGATCAGATTAATAGCTTGAGCACGAGTTATCTCTTTGGTTTTAGAGAAGAAACCTCTCGTTGTAGTCACAATAACGGCAACCAGCAGTGCAATCCAGATGAGGCTTAAGGTCATATGCTGGTTAATAAATTGCATGATTTCTTGCAGCATGGGGGCAACAACTCCCGTTGGTTAATAACAAATATCTAAGGTTCCAGAGTATACCTTTGTGTTGCGTCAATTACAGCCAAATAGCATAAGCTCAATGCAAATTTTGCGGAGAGTTTCGAGAAAAAATAAAAATATCCTGAAAATGAAGCACCTTAAGTACATTACCAGCATATGTTCTGTCACACTAAATGTATGTATGCGGGAATTTCAACGATAAATAGGCTAATATGTCTATATTTATACCCTATGGATTTCAAGATGCATCGCGACGGCAAGGGAGCGAATCCCCGGAAGCATAGAAAACTATGTGACTGGGGTGAGTGAGTGCAGCCAACAAAGAAGCAACTTGAAAGATGACGGGTATAGATAACTATGTGACCGGGGTGAGCGAGTGCAGCCAACAAAGAGGCAACTTGAAAGATAACGGATATATTCGATTTCGATGTTAAGACAGCATTATCTAAAGTGTAAAAAATCAGCGTAGCATCTGGTAACTCTTTGTTCATCATGAAATAATCTAGTGCATACAGTAGCAAGGTATATTTACAGAAATGGCTGACAACAAGGAAATGCATAGCCGTAATTATCGGCGCAATCAGAACTCACGGCGGAATGATATCTGTGCCTTATTGTTCTATGCTTTCCTATTGGTTATTTTCAGCTTTAGTACCTTTGCGAATCAAATTATCGCCAATAAAAATCAGCTGAAAGATCTCCAACAAAACATCGCGGAGAAAGAGAAAAGTGTGCAACAACAACAGCAAAAACGGAGTTCTTTGCTAAATCAGTTGAAAGATCAGGAAAATACCATTTCCAAAATTGGTCAATCTCTCCACAACACTCAAACTCAACTCAGTAAGCTGAATAAAGAGATTGCCGCTCTAGTCTCCAATATCAAAAAACTGGAAAAACAACAAAAAGCGCAACGAGATATGCTGGCACGCCAATTGGATGCAGCATTTCGTCAAGGGCAACATCAAGGGCTTGAACTCATGTTCAGAGGAGAAGAGGGCAAGAGAGGTGAGCGCATACTCGCTTACTATAGCTACCTTAATCAAGCCCGCCAAGACACCATTGTTAAACTTGAGCAAACAGCCGTTGATTTAACTGAACAAAAAAAACTTGAGCAGCAGAAACAGGAAGAGCAGAAACAAGTGCTGACTGAACAGCAGCAGCAGAAACAGCAAATGGAAGTGGCCCGCAATGCCCGGCAGAAAACCCTAACTGAACTGGAATCTTCCTTAAAGAAAGACCAGAAAAATCTCGCTGAACTAAAACAAAATGAAACCCGTCTGCGAGATAAAATCGCTAAGGCAGAACGGGAAGCGAAAGCACGCGCTGAACGAGAAGCCAGAGAAGCTGCCCGTGTTCGTGCTCAAATTGCAGCGAAACAGAAGCAAGCACAACAAAAAGGTTCCAGCTATAAACCCACTGAAGATGAACGCGCATTGATGGCGCGTACCGGTGGCCTTGGTCGTCCGGCTGGTCAGGCAATCTGGCCTGTCCACGGTAAGGTGATACATCAGTTTGGTGAAGCGCTGCAAGGCGAATTACGCTGGAAAGGCATGGTGATTTCAGCCACAGAAGGTACGGAAGTCAGAGCGATATCCGATGGCCGGGTTTTACTGGCTGACTGGCTACAAGGCTATGGGCTGGTTGTCGTTATAGAGCATGGTAAAGGTGATATGAGTCTCTATGGCTATAATCAGAGTGCCCTAGTCAGGGTCGGCCAGCAAGTTCGGGCCGGACAACCTATTGCATTGGTCGGTAACAGTGGCGGTCAGCAGCAACCCGCTCTCTATTTTGAAATTCGCCGTCAGGGAAGAGCGGTAAACCCACAACCGTGGCTTGGGAGATAATCAGGTGAGACAACGCAAACTCGCAAAACTCATTGGTACTACCGCCCTGCTACTCTTGAGCCTACAAGCCAGTGCAGCCCGTCTGGCAATTGTTATTGATGATTTTGGTTACCGTCCTCATAACGAAAACAAAATATTGCAGATGCCTGTTGCAATCTCTATCGCCATTCTGCCGGATTCACCGCATGGCAGGGAGATGGCCGAAAAAGCCTATAAACAAGGGCGGGAGATCTTAATCCACCTGCCAATGGCACCTTTAAGTAAGCAATTGCTAGAGCCGGATACTCTCCAGCCAACCATGAGCAGTGAAGATATTGACCGCATCATCCAGCGTGCAATACAAAAAGTTCCTTATGCTGTAGGGATCAATAACCATATGGGCAGCGCTATGACTTCGAGTTTGCCGGGAATGCAGAAAGTGATGCGCTCACTGTCTGGTTATAACCTCTATTTTCTCGACAGCGTGACGATTGGCAATACTCAGGTAACAAAGGCAGCGAAAGACACGCCCGTTCGCGTTATCCGCCGTAATGTTTTCCTAGATGATGTGCAATCAGAAGCGGAAACTCGCCATCAGTTAAACCGTGCGATTTCCATTGCCCGTAAGAATGGTTCCGCTATTGCTATCGGTCATCCTCATTCAACAACCATTCGTGCATTACAGCAGATGCTGCCAACGCTTCCCGCTGATATTGAGTTAGTTAGCCCAAGTAGGTTGTTAAGTGGCAAACCTGTTGGTGATAATCAGCCTAAATGGGGCAAGCTGTGTGAAATAAAAGAGGCACCCGCTACAGTTACCAGCCAAGATTATCTGGCCGTTATTGGCGATACTCTGGTTGATAATCCTATTGTGAACACGGTAAGCCGATATATCCAGAAACTGACCGGTGATAAATCTCAGGATAAAACAGAATAGAAATTCATATTAAGGAATAACCAATCACCTTGTTATTTCTATTTATTCGATGATAGCTTGCAATATTGCTAATGCCTCAAATAGGCGCTCAAGAGCTAAAAGCGCCTGTCAATTTTAGTGATAACTCACTCGGTCAGTTAATCCCAGTTCAGAATAACTTTACCAGACTGCCCTGAACGCATGATGTCAAAGCCTTTCTGGAAATCATCAATAGAGAACCGGTGAGTGATAATGGGTGTCAGATCCAAACCAGACTGAATCAATGTAGCCATTTTATACCAGGTTTCAAACATCTCACGGCCATAAATACCTTTAATAAACAAGCCCTTGAAAATCACCTGATTCCAATCAATTGCCATATCTGATGGAGGAATGCCCAACAGTGCAACACGGCCGCCGTGATTCATGGTATTTAATAAGGTACGAAACGCCACCGGGGCGCCGGACATTTCCAAACCAACATCAAAACCTTCCGTCATGCCCAATTCCGCCATGACATCGGTCAGATTTTCCTGGCTGACGTTCACCGCACGGGTGACACCCATTTTACGTGCCAACTCAAGGCGATATTCGTTAACGTCGGTGATAACAACATGACGTGCGCCAACATGTTTACACACTGCCGCCGCCATAATACCAATTGGACCTGCACCAGAAACCAACACATCTTCGCCAACCAGATCAAACGAGAGCGCGGTGTGAACAGCATTGCCAAATGGGTCAAAAATAGAAGCCAGTTCATCAGAGATGTTATCTGGGATTTTGAATGCATTAAATGCAGGAATAACCAGATATTGAGCAAAACAACCAGCGCGGTTTACCCCTACGCCAATGGTATTACGGCATAAGTGAGTACGGCCACCACGACAGTTACGGCAGTAACCACAAGTAATATGCCCTTCGCCAGACACCCGGTCACCCATTTTAAAACCTTTTACTTCCTGACCAATAGCAACAACTTCGCCGACATACTCATGACCAACAACCATCGGTACAGGAATGGTTTTTTGTGACCAATCATCCCAGTTATAGATGTGCACATCCGTACCACAAATCGCTGTTTTACGGATTTTGATCATCACATCATTGTGCCCCAGCTCTGGCTCGGGCACATCGATCATCCAGATGCCTTCTTCTGCCTTTAACTTTGACAATGCTTTCATAAAGATGCCTTATGCAATTACATTTAATTGCTTACCAATGCGCGTGAACGCCGCAACTGCTCGTTCAATTTGCTCTTCCGTATGCGCTGCTGACATTTGCGTGCGGATACGGGCCTGATTTTTAGGGACTACCGGATAGAAGAAACCAGTAACATAAATGCCTTCTTTCAGTAATTCTACGGCAAACTCCTGTGCCAATTTCGCATCGCCTAACATGACCGGAATAATCGCATGGTCAGCCCCCGCCAAAGTGAAACCTGCGGCTGTCATTTTTTCACGGAACAGGTTAGCGTTCTTCCACAAACGATCACGCAATGCATCTCCCTCTTTCAGCATATCCAGCACCTTAATGGATGCCGCGACAATCGCCGGTGCCAATGAGTTAGAGAACAGATATGGACGTGAGCGC
This sequence comes from Photorhabdus sp. RM96S, assembly GCF_042879335.1. Lineage (NCBI taxonomy): Bacteria > Pseudomonadati > Pseudomonadota > Gammaproteobacteria > Enterobacterales > Morganellaceae > Photorhabdus > Photorhabdus sp. RM96S. Next base: position 26,277 of record NZ_JBHFKT010000019.1, read on the forward strand.
TGGCGCAGCCACTCAACAACTTCTTTACGTGCCGCGGTATAGCCACCGGAAGCACCACCCAACGCTTTACCTAATGTGCCGGTAATGATGTCAATGCGATCCATTACGTCACAATATTCGTGAGTACCACGGCCATGAGCACCAACAAAACCAACAGCATGGGAGTCATCCACCATAACCATTGCATCAAATTCATCAGCCAGATCACAGATAGACTTCAAATCAGCAATCACACCATCCATCGAGAACACACCATCGGTTGCAATCACAATATGACGTGCATTATCTGCTTTCGCTTTCTCTAATTGTGCTCTCAGTTCCTGCATATCATTATTAGCATAGCGATAACGCTTCGCTTTGCATAAACGGACACCATCAATAATAGAAGCGTGGTTCAACGCATCAGAGATAATGGCATCTTCCGGCCCAAATAGCGTTTCAAATAAACCACCATTAGCATCAAAACAAGAAGAATAAAGAATAGCATCTTCCATACCCAAAAATTCTGCCAGTTTTCTCTCCAGCTCTTTATGAGGATCCTGAGTTCCACAAATAAAACGAACAGACGCCATACCAAAACCGTGGCTATCCATTCCCGCTTTAGCCGCGGCAATAAGCTCAGGGTGATTAGCCAAACCTAAGTAGTTATTTGCGCAGAAGTTAATAACGTGGCTGCCATCGGCTACAGCAATGTCAGCATTTTGTGCAGAAGTGATGATACGTTCATTTTTGAACAATCCTTCAGAATGGGCTTGTTCTAATTGTTCGTTAATTTGCTGATAAAATGATGCTGACATTTATTTTTCTCCTGATTTATAAATGAAGGGTTGTGAGATATTTTACTCATTGATCAAGCTACTGACGACTCTATCAGGCAGATAATATTAACTTTGCTGTATCCGTCACGTCATGCAACCTGAATTACCATAATATTTCAGTATATTCCCCTGCTTAAGCTGCTGTCGTCATGGATGTTAGATGTTATTATAGAAACAATTTGCTTCATTAACCCGATTGTAGAGGTGAGTCGGATGATTATTGTCACTGGCGGTGCTGGATTTATTGGTAGCAATATTGTCAAAGCACTAAATGACGAAGGATATAAAGATATTCTGGTCGTAGACAATCTAAAAGATGGTACTAAGTTCATCAATCTGGCTGACTTGGATATTGCTGATTACATGGACAAGGAAGAGTTTATTGCCAGTATTCTGGCCGGTGATGACTTCGGTGATATTGACGCTATTTTCCATGAAGGCGCTTGCTCATCCACAACCGAGTGGGATGGCAAATATATGATGGATAATAACTATCAATATTCCAAAGAATTGCTGCATTATTGCCTTGAACGCGGCACTCCTTTCCTGTACGCCTCCTCAGCAGCAACCTATGGCGGCCGTACTGATAATTTTATCGAAGAGCGTCAATATGAGAAACCGCTCAATATTTATGGTTACTCTAAATTTCTATTCGACCAATATGTCCGGGAGATCCTGCCTCAAGCTGATTCACAAATTTGTGGTTTCCGTTATTTCAATGTGTATGGACCACGTGAAGGGCATAAAGGGAGTATGGCTAGCGTTGCCTTTCATTTGAATAATCAAATCAATCAGGGACAAAACCCAAAACTATTCGCCGGCAGTGAAAGCTTTCAACGTGATTTTATTTATGTTGGTGATGCCGCTGCGGTTAATCTTTGGTTCTGGAAAAACAACGTTTCCGGTATTTATAACTGTGGAACGGGTCGTGCTGAATCTTTCCAGGCGGTTGCAGATGCGGTTGTTGAATGCCATAAAGATAAATCACTCACTGTTGAACATATTGATTTCCCTGAACATCTGAAAGGTCGTTATCAGCGCTTCACGCAAGCAGATCTGACCAAACTTCGCGCGGCGGGTTATGATAAGCCATTCAAAACCGTTGCCGAAGGGGTAACGGAATATATGCATTGGCTCAATCAGGATAAGTAATCTACTCACTATGAAAATATTGGTAATCGGCCCCTCGTGGGTGGGTGACATGATGATGTCGCAGAGCCTTTACCGGACGTTAAAGGCTTTGCATCCTAATGCAGAAATTGATGTGATGGCTCCAGCCTGGTGCCGCCCACTGCTGGACAAAATGCCGGAGGTCAATCAAGCATTAGCTATGCCATTAGGACATGGCGCACTGGCATTGGGTGAACGCCGCCGTTTGGGGGTCGCCCTACGTGAACGTAAATATCATCGCGCTTATGTGCTACCAAATTCTTTCAAATCTGCCTTAGTGCCTTTCTTCGCCAATATTCCTCTGCGCACTGGCTGGCGCGGTGAAATGAGATATGGATTGCTTAATGATATTCGTACATTGAATAAAGAAGCCTTCCCATTAATGGTGCAACGCTATGCCGCATTGGCTTACGATGCAAAACCCAGTAGTGCGGCAGACCTGCCTCAACCATTACTTTGGCCTCAACTAGATGTCAGTGACGAAGATATTGCTGAATCCACCGCGGCATTCAATATTTCTGATCATCGGCCTATCATCGGCTTCTGCCCCGGTGCAGAATTTGGCCCAGCAAAACGCTGGCCGCATTATCATTATGCCGCGTTAGCTCAACAGCTTATTACTAAAAAGGGGTATCAAATTCTGCTATTTGGCTCTGCCAAAGATCACGAAAGTGGAGAGGATATCCGCAACTCACTGACTGAAGAAGCTTGCGAACACTGTATCAATCTTGCCGGACAAACTTCTCTTGAGCAGGCCGTCAATATTATCGCGGCCTGTGATGCCATTGTGACCAACGATTCTGGTTTGATGCATGTTGCCGCAGCACTTAATCGCCCTCTGGTTGCGCTTTACGGCCCAAGTAGCCCAGATTTTACTCCACCATTATCCGATAAAGCGGAAGTTATCCGTCTTATTACTGGCTATCATAAAGTCAGAAAAGGTGACAGTGCACATGGCTATCACCAGAGTCTGATTGATATTCAGCCAGAGCGAGTTATCACTTCTCTAGAAAAATTATTACAAGCGGAGAACCAGAGTTAATGCGGGTTTTATTGGTCAAAACTTCTTCTATGGGCGATGTCCTCCACTCGCTCCCTGCACTGACTGATGCAGAAAGAAACTTACCTGACGTCCGTTTTGATTGGGTAGTAGAGGAAGGTTTTGCTCAAATCCCCGGCTGGCATAGTGCGGTTGATCAAATTATTCCTGTTGCTATTCGCCGCTGGCGTAAAAACTGGTTTAGCCCAGAAATTCGTGCAGAACGCCGTTTATTCAAAGAAAAATTAAAATTACATCAATATGATGCCATCATCGATGCTCAAGGGTTATTAAAAAGCGCATTTCTGGTAACCCGACTCGCTTATGGTCCTAAACATGGTTACAACCGCAAAAGTATCCGTGAGCCATTAGCAAGTTTTTTTTATGATTGCTGTCATGCGGTCAGCAAGCAACAGCACGCCGTAGAGCGCATTCGAGAACTGTTTGCTGTCAGCCTGGGTTATACCAAACCGGCGGCACAGGGCGATTATGGGATTGCCCGTCACTTTTTAAAGCAGAAATTAGAAAATCAGGGCGATTATCTGGTTTTTCTCCATGCCACCACTCGCGATGAAAAACATTGGCCGGAAAGCCACTGGAGACAACTTATTGCTGAAATTCAGCCAACGGGTATGAAAATTAAGCTCCCTTGGGGCGCAGAACATGAATACCAACGTGCGCTGAGACTAGCGGAAAACTTCTCTCATGTGGAAGTATTGCCAAAGCTGACTTTGGCGCAAGTTGCCCAAGAGCTGGCCTGCTCAAAAGCCGTTGTTTCTGTTGATACCGGCCTGAGCCACCTCACTGCCGCATTGGATCGCCCTAATATCACGTTGTTTGGTCCGACAGATCCAGGGCTCATTGGTGGCTATGGCAAAGAACAAATATCTTTAAAAGCGGAAGATGGGAATATCAAAAGTATTACGCCATCGAAAGTGTTAGCTCATCTTCAAAAAAATATTGGCTGATTAATTATTAAATCTGAGGCGTTTCTGGCAGACGCCTATTTCACGTGACTGCTTTATTAATCATGATGACTTCTTAAATTGATAATATTCAGCCAATGTCATTCCTCGAACCTCTGGCTGTAAGTCGTTAAAGAGTGCCTCCAGATCCTGATAAAGTAATTCAATCTGTTCTTCATTTTTAAATGTCGGGCTACCACCAGGCATAAATTCAGATGAATGCAACATAAATTCAATATAATCACTGCCTTCTGCTAATGTCTGTTGGACCACTTTTTTCATTTGTTCCAAATTGCCCCCTTTTGGTCTTAACCAGTTAACAGATGGAGAACGCTGTTTCCCACGTAAGCTGTCATATTTCTGTTTAAGGAAATTCATCAGTGGAGGGTGTTTATATTGAATACTCATGGGGACTTCCAGCAAAGAAGAGTCACCTTCTTTAGCAATATTCTGCAAATCCACAAAATAGGCATAAGATGGAAAGTGACGATAATCAGTTCCACCGTTGCCATTAGGATCGCCTTTGGTGAAACGCCAATTAACCCGTGGTGTTACTGAACAATCGACTTGATAACCATATTCCACCAGCAATTCAGCATAATATTCATTAAATGCCCAACGACCTGCCCGATGGCTTAACATTTTAATCTGTAGTTTGTCTTCCAATAACTTAGTCATCAGATCAATTTTGGCTCTAACTTGTTCTTTTGGAAATTCAATCAGATAAGGTTTATAACGCATGTCATCGTCGGTAAGAGGAACAAGTGGTGGATTATTCCAGGCATGTAAATGCATACCAATTTCCCCCTGCCCTCTGGCAATAACATCTTTAGCAAATTTAATATATAAATCATCCATTGCCATTTCATAGTTCGTCAACCAAACTGGCTTAAAACCAAAACGTTCACATAAATGCTGAAACTTTGGTAAATAATGAGTATTTTTTGTCGAGATCTGACCGTGATTTTGCCACAGGTCATCACCCTCAGTATCAATAGTGATAATAAATGCAGGTCGAGTCATCAGAATATGCCCACAATAGAATAAAATGAGGGTTTTATAGTACGCAGATCTATGAAATAGTGCAATTATCTTATCATATATATAGCAGTTCTATATCTCATTAAATCCTATATTTCGTATCTAATCTTATCAATAAAAAACGCTATGAAATGTTAGATCTTTCGGAAATTTGTTTTTTCTTCTATTAAGTTCTCTTAATTTTTGGAACTTTTTTTATCCATTAACTTATCCTAATAACCAAACTTGAAAAGCGCATCTAACCTCTCTTACTTCTTAATTAAAGATAGATATTTTGCCAAAATAATATCTAAATCAAACTTCTTATACATATCCTCAGTAATTACAGGCGGCTCATAGTAGACAAACTTCATTTTCTCTGCAAACGAATCAACTGTCAGTTCTGATTTATATTTTTCCAACTCACCAACCATAATTTCATTAACGCCACCAGGGCACATCGTGCTAACAATCGGAGTATCACAAATCAACGATTCAATTAACACATTCCCTAATCCTTCACTGTCAGAACTCAAAACAACCGCTTTAGCTCCACGGATAACAGGTAATGGATTTTCAAGGAATCCGGTTAAAATAACTTTAGACTGTAAGTTTAAATCCATAATCTTCTGCTTTATCTGTTGAGTAATAGCCTCATCTCCGTGACCAACAATCAATAACTTACATGGAATATCTGCTTTCGCAAACGCTTCTAATAAACGATCATGCCGCTTAACCCGGTGAAATCTACCAACATGTAATAAATAGGTTTCATCCGAATATAGGTTATTTTGCAGAGATTTTTCTTTAATCTCTGGGATATTGAAAGGGTTATAAATCGTCACCATTTCATTAGGCGTAAGTAACAAATTATTCTTTAAATCTTTCCCTACAGCATCAGATACACAAATTAAATTCCGGTTATTATATGTCCACTTGATTTTTTGTTTCTTGATCCAGCGAGATAATCCCGTCTTATTACCAAGATATGAGTTTGAAAATACGCCATGAATACAAAACCATACATTTAACCCCGCTAACACTTTTGATTGCACGACAATACGATCAGTTTTATGCAAGTTTGAGACAATCAGCGTAGGGATTCCCTTGCGAAGAAAAACTTTTTCTAAAACCTTATCCATAGATTTAGCCCTACGGCAAATCTCAGTCTGTCTTCTAAAAGGCCCTCTATATCCATCAACATCAATGATCAGTTCAATACCACTCGGTACTGAATATTCACATTTCTCTGCCAAAGAGAGCAGCGTAACATCATATCCTCTCTGTTGCAGACCATCACAAAGCCGGATAGTGACATTTTCCGCACCGCCACCAGGTAATCCATCAATGATAAATAATATATGTCCTTTCATGATGATGAGAGCACCTTTTCGTATAATTCAATGAGCTGTTGTGATAAATGTTCCGGTGTATAACAGAGTATTCCTGTTCTCGCTAATTCTGACATTTTATTATTCAAATGATTCGAAGGCGTATTCTGAATAGCTTCCGTAATATCTGAAACAGCCAAAGCATCACATACAAACCCGTTATTCCCAGAGGTAATAAATTCAGCACCACCACATGTCGTACTGGTTATTACCGGCAGCCCGCAAGCCATTGCCTCCAGTATCACATTTGGAAACGGATCATATAAGGTCGGTAGCAACAAACCATCTGCAAGCTGATAAAAAGGCAATGTCCTTTTCTGAACTCCCATAAACCTGATGCGCTCATTACATCCCAGTGAATTAGCTAACTGCTTATATTTTTTCTCTTCTTTATCCTGCCCCACAACGATTAAATAAGCATCCGTTGCACTCACTGCCTGAATCGCGGCTTTTAATCCCTTTCGCTCAAACCCCGAACCAACATAAACTAAACATTTAGCCTGCAAGGGAAGGTTATGCTCTTTCCTTAATTGTGTTCTCTGAGATTCCGTTGCCGGGAAAAATTGTTTATTGTCTATCGAATTATAAATAACCGATATTTTTTCCTCAGAAAGCCCAAAATCCGTCATGACCTCCCTTTTTACCATTTCCGAGTTACAAATAACCATTTTTAATTCCGGTGCCGAATACATCTTTTGCTCAGCATCCATCACATAACGATGGTAACGACTCGTAAAAAGTAATTTGCTCCGCCAAGGAGATAAAACACGCGCACGCTGCTGTAGCCAGCGCTGATGAACGCCGTCACCCGCACGATAAATATCACAACCAGCAATGCGTTCATGGCTTTGAACAAGATCAAATTGCTCTTGTTCCCATATTGTTTTGGCAGCTTTGGCAAATCCTCTCTCACGGCTGATGCGCCCCCATTTATGAGGATTTGCTAAATGAACATGCCAATCAGGATTAACGTCTCCCTGCCAGGAACGCGTAATAACGTTAAGCTCCAAATTTTCATTCCCTAAAGCCTCTAAGGCACGGGAGACAAAACGTTCTGCACCACCATCCGGACGATATTTCTGCCGAACAATTGCAAGACGTACTAATTTCATAATAAATTTCTCCGGGCGGCAGCAATAACCATCTCACTGGGAATGACATTCAGATAACGTATATCCGTTTTAGTATCAACATCATCAGGATCAGGTAAATCACCATAATCACCAGCCCAAATAACTTCACCTTTCGCTTCCCACGGACGCCAGAATACTAACTTTGATGGCCCAAATAAAGCGATACCCGGTGTTTTTAGCGCAGCTGCCATATGCATAGCAACAGAATCCATCCCGATGAATAAATTGGCCCCATCAATCAGCGCTGCAAGTTGAGGCAAAGTTAATTGGCCGGCAAAAGAAATCACTCTCTCTTTTGGGCAATTTGATAAAATCTTCTCTACCATCTCTTCCTCCTTACGATCTGGCCCGGAGGTAACAACGATTGTCCAACCATCAGACTGTAATGCATTAATCGTTTCGCTCATCTTTTTTTCATCCCAACATTTAAAAAACCAGCGGGATGTTGGTTGCACAACAATATATTTTTGATCTACACCATGCTTATCAAAAAGCATCAAAACAGCCTCTTTATCCTGCTGGCGGTAACTCATCGTCACTGTCGTGTTGATTAATGGAAGATTTAACAGTGAAAGAGCTGACAAATTTTGCTCAACAATATGCAAAAATTGACTATGCCCTGTCGGCACAAGATTTGTGAAACATTTTTTCCAAAATAGGCTGCGTCGTTTTGCTAAATCAAACCCAATACGCACTTTTGCGCCAGTAAATCGTGTCACAAATGCACTATACCATTGATCAGTAAGATTAATAACCAGGTCGTATTGACGATGCCTTAATCGTTTAAGCAATCTCCATTCATGCCCCAAATGTGTTTTAATTCCCTGTTTCTTCCATTGTCTATCTATAGAAAATAGATTATCCACAGCAGAAAAATTAGCCAATATTGGTTCAGTTTCTTTATAGAGTAAAACATCAATTTCCACCGCTGGATAATTATCCTTAAGGGTATTAATAACCGGTGTAATTAATAATACATCACCATGATGTCGTAACTTTATTATTAGAATACGGTCAAATTGAGTGTATAATTTACTCATTGCATTCCCAGTATAAAGATACAGATAAAAGAGAAAACTGCCGCAACCATGTGCAGAAGCTGCAAAAAATCCACTCTACCTTCACATATAATAGAAGCACGATCTTACGCAAAAATCCTCATTTACCTCTCCAATTCTGTTCAGATCCTAGAAGCCATACGCATTTTCATACTTTCTTTGAAGCAATGTGATACTATTGACACTAATTTATATAAGTGAATTTGATAGAATGTTACTGCGTTTATATCAGGTACTTCTCTACCTTATCCAACCTCTGATTTGGTTGCGTTTATTGCTCCGCAGCCGCCAAGCCCCTGCTTACCGTCAGCGCTGGGGTGAACGCTACGGTTTCTGTGCCGGTAAAGTTACCGCTGGAGGCATCCTGCTCCATTCCGTTTCCGTTGGTGAAACGTTGGCCGCCATCCCTTTAGTCAGAGCCTTGCGCCATCACTATCCTTTTTTACCGATTACCGTGACAACGATGACGCCAACGGGCTCAGAAAGAGTGCTTTCTGCTCTGGGAAATGATGTTAATCACGTCTATTTGCCATACGATCTCCCCGGTTCTATGGAGCGCTTTCTCAATCAAGTTAATCCAAAGTTAGTCATTATTATGGAAACAGAACTTTGGCCTAATCTGATTTTCCAACTTCACCAACGTAACATTCCTCTGGTCATTGCTAATGCCCGTTTGTCTGCACGTTCCGCTGAGGGATATCAAAAAGTAGGGAATTTCATAAAAACAATTTTGCGCAGCATTACCTTAATTGCCGCTCAGAATCCGGAAGATGGTGAACGTTTTGTTGAACTGGGTCTAAAGCGCTCTCAACTGACTATCACTGGCAGTTTGAAATTCGATATCTCAGTAACACCTGAATTGGCAGCCAAAGCAGTGACATTACGGCGCCAATGGGCTGCTCGCCGTCCTGTCTGGATAGCCACCAGCACCCATGATGGAGAAGAGAGTATTATTCTAGATGCTCATTGCAAGTTACTGAAACAATGTCCAAGCCTGCTGCTGATCCTGGTACCACGCCACCCTGAACGTTTTATTAAAGCTGAAGAATTAACAAAGAAAGCCGGACTCAGCTATATTCTTCGCAGTTCTGATAAAATCCCTGACGCCAATATTCAGGTAGTTATCGGCAATACTATGGGGGAACTGATGCTGCTCTATGGTATTGCCGATCTGGCTTTTGTTGGTGGCAGCCTGGTTGAACGTGGCGGCCACAACCCGCTAGAAGCGGCAGCCCATGCTATTCCGGTGCTGATGGGTCCTCATACCTTTAACTTTAAGGATATCTGCACCAAGCTGAATCAGGCTAATGGTCTGATTACCGTTACGGACAGCCACTCTTTATTCACCGAGATCAATAGCTTACTGACTGACGAAGATTATCGTCTGTATTATGGTCGCCACGCAGCAGAAGTACTGCATGAAAATCAGGGGGCTCTTCAACGTCTACTTAAACTGCTGGAACCCTATCTCCCACCTCGGAGCCACTGAATGAGTGACAAAAAACGTCTTTCTGTTGTCATGATCGCTAAGAATTCAGCGGATCTGATAGCAGATTGTCTGACCTCAGTCCGTTGGGCTGATGAAATCATCGTACTCGATTCGGGTAGTTCAGACGATACCTGTCAGATAGCACAGGCAATGGGTGCAAAAGTATTCTCCAATACTCACTGGCCGGGATTTGGTCGTCAGCGTCAGCTAGCTCAGCAATACGCTTCTGGTGATTATATTTTTATGATCGATACTGATGAACGCGTAACATCAGAACTCAGAGCATCCATAGAACAGACTCTGGCCCATATTGATAACAATAAAGTCTACAGTTGTGCCCGCCGGAACTTGTTCCTTGGCCGCTTTATGAAACACAGCGGCTGGTACCCAGATAGGGTCATTCGTCTCTACGCCCGTGATCGTTATCAATACAATGATAATCAAGTGCATGAATCCCTTGAAACTCATGGCGCTCCAGTCGTTATTTTGCAAGGGGATTTACTTCATCTTACTTGCCGTGATTTGATGGAATTTCAGAGAAAACAGCTAAATTATGCTAAAGCCTGGGCAGAACAGCGCGATGAACAAGGTAAACAGTGCAGTTATTTCTCAATTTTCAGTCACACTTTTGGGGCTTTCTTTAAAACCTGGTTGTTGCGAGCTGGCTTTCTTGATGGTAAACAAGGGTTAGTATTGGCTATTGTCAATGCTCAATATACGTTTAATAAGTACGCCGCATTGTGGGAAAAGAGACAACAAAAGGGTAAAAATTGATGAAAACCAAAGCCATTTATCCCGGAACATTTGATCCTGTTACCTACGGTCATATCGATATCGTCACCCGCGCCGCGGATATGTTTGACCATGTTCTATTTGCTATCGCCAACAGTGCCAGAAAGAATCCTATGTTTACTCTGGATGAGCGCATTACCTTGGCAAAAGAGGTGATCTCACATCTGGATAATGTGGAGGTGGTAGGTTTCTGTGAATTAATGGCTAATTTTGCAAAAAAACAACAAGCAAATATTCTTATTCGTGGCCTTCGTTCAGTATCTGATTTTGAGTATGAATGGCAGCTTGCCAATATGAACCGCCACTTTATGCCGGAATTAGAGAGCGTTTTTCTGCTGCCATCACAAAATCTCTCGTTTGTCTCTTCATCCTTGATTAAAGATGTCGCTCTCCACGATGGCGATATCTCATCATTCCTGCCAGAACCTGTCGCCCAAGCTATGCTAAAAAAACTGGGCAAGTAATTTACTCCGTTCACTGGAGGCGGCACACAGTAGAATATTCCCTATGCAACGCCTCCCCTAACTATCCGATATCACTAATACTGACAGTGACGGCAAAAGAAAGTACTGCGCTGCCCAAGCTTAATACTCTCTATTTTTCCACCACAAATTCGACATGGTTCTCCTGCTCTGCCATAAACAAACAATTCCTGAGCAAAATAGCCCGGTTTACCATCAGATTGCAGGAAATCTCTGAGTGTCGTACCACCCCGCTCAATAGATCGTTGTAGAACCTTCTTAATCGTTTCCGCCAGTAAATTAGCTTCACGCTCAGTTAAAGTATGCGCGGGACGATCCGGCTGAATATGGGCAGTAAACAACGCTTCATTTGCATAGATATTACCAACGCCAACAACCAGTTTATTATCCATTAGCCAGGGTTTAATCAAGGTTTTTTTATTACTGGATCGGGTGTAGAGATAAGAACCATTAAAATCATCAGAAAGTGGCTCAGGCCCTAAATGAGCCAATACCGAGCACCGTTCGAGATCATCACTCCATAACCACGCACCAAATCGTCTGGGATCGGTATAACGCAAAACCTTACCATCTGCCATCACTAAATCCACATGATCATGTTTCTCCGCAGGGCGTTCCTCTGGCAAGATACGCAAGCTGCCCGACATCCCCAAATGGACAATAATCCAACCACTTGCCAGTTCAATCAGCAAATATTTGGCCCGGCGTTGAATGCTAAGCACAAGCTGGTCACTCAACTTCATAATTTCTTCCGCCACCGGCCAACGTAGCCGACCATTCCTGACAACCGCATACTGGATCACATTCCCTACCAGATGTGGTTCTATTCCCCTCCGGCTGGTTTCTACTTCTGGTAGTTCTGGCATGGTGATAACTCCTAACTATGTATATTGCTTAAACTCTATTGCATCTGAGCAGATTAAGATAATCTTTTCATGTATTATTTCCAACTAAACTCAACAGAAATGAAAGCAGATTTATGAATATGTTTAATATTAAAAGTCGTGATAAAAGGTCATTATGGAATTTATCCATCATTGGGATTTATATAGCCCTTGTTTATCTACCTGATATAACGAGATATAAAAATCTGGTTATCGTGCTTATTAGCATTACAGCACTAACCTATCTAGTGACAGATTTTCGTCAAGTGATGCGCTCCATGCGTAATTCACTGTTTCTATCCATTTTATTATTCATCGTAGCAATGTTCTATTCAGTAGCAATTTCCGTCAATCCTGCATTGAGTTTTCAAGAGATGAATAAACCTATCTTAAATGGGCTATTATTGTTCAGTTTTACTTTTCCTGTGGTGCTGTACAAAGAAAATAAAGAAAGTATTGCCAAAATGATTCTGTACTCATTTGCCATTGGTATGCTGGCAATATGCCTAACTGATATTGGTAAATACATTATTAACTACAATAAAGGTGAAATGCCTTTTACTAACTTCAACCACCGAGAATTTTCTTACGGTTTTATTTTCTATTTTCCGGTCTTACTTTGTACTTGGGCATTGTGGAAGAAACATACCTTAGTGAGTTGGCTGATACTGGCTGTTGCTTCCGCTATCAGTCTGTTTTTGTTATTAGGTACCTTAGCTCGTGGCGCTTGGGTCGCCATTGCCGTCATCACTGCTTTTATCATCATCATTAATCGAGAATGGAAGCTGACCATAATAGCGAGTTTAATCCTTAGTTTTTCAGTTGTACTCTCTCACACTACGATCATAACTAATGAAAATACTAAATTATTATTTTGGAAACTTACTCAAACTGATAGCAGCCATCGTTATAAAAATGGCACACAAGGGGCTGCTTTTGAGTTGATTCTAGAGAACCCAATTAAAGGCTACGGTTATGGCAATAAAGTCTATCATAAGGTCTACAATGAACGAGTTGCTGACTATCCAGACTGGATATATCGCACATCCATCGGCCCCCACAATATCTTTCTGGCACTCTGGTTTGCTGGTGGAATCATTGGTTTGATTACCACTTTGCTGATGACCTTCTCAGCGCTGTACACGGGTAGCCATATTATTAGCCGTAACAATGGTGTAATAAAGCAAGCCAGTATTATTCTACTGACGGGATTTATCGGATTGTTTATTGTCCGAGGAGCCTTTGAAAATACCTATATCAATGAAATAGGTATTCTATTCGGTCTGATGATTGCTCTATATCAGCAGAAAAACGATTAATATATTATCAAACCGATTATTATGCAGAAATATCCTTTGATATTGTCTGCATAATAAGCTTTGCTCTCTGCTCCCAATTAAAACGCTCTGTCACCAACATTTTTGCATAACTAACTTGTGACTTAACTTTTTCTGGATTATCCCTCAGTAACTGAATCTGTTGAGCAAAACTTTCTGCATTCTCACTGTCAGCAAAACTGACCGCATTTTCATCAGCCACATCACGAATAGAAAGAAAATCAGAGATAACCACAGGCTTATCCATCGCCATATATTCAAATAATTTTAGTGGCGAAGTATAGCGACTGCCAATGCTGGTTTTAGTTAATGGCAACAGACAAATATCATTATCTGCAATTATCTGAAAACGTAATTTAGGTTGAATAAACCCAAGAAAATTGATTTTATCGCCAACCCCCATTTGCTGAGCAATCTGCCGCAATTGCTGAATTTGCCCTGGTTCACCACCAGCAATATTCAATACTGCATTCTCAAGATAAGCCATCGCTTTGATCGCCGTTGGAACACCTTTCCAACGATGCAAGCTGCCCAAATAAAGGATCTGAGTTGGTAATTCACCGTCGTCTGATACACGTTTATCTAATGACATCGACTCAACTGCCAACATATCCACACCATCTGGCGCAATAACTATTGGCGTGCTGACATTATATTCACTAATAATATCATCACTAAGTAACGACGTCAGAACGAAAATAATCCTGGACTGGCGATAAACAAAGTGTTCAATTTCTCTTAGCCTCTGATATTTACGCTGATTTTTATTTTCACTTAAATCATGCGATTCTTTAAATGATTGGGCAAAAATCTCATGACTTTCAAAAAATAGCGGAATTTCTGGATGTTCACACAATAAATACTTTGCCATTTTCAGATTACGGGTAAAAACGGCATCTACCCCATTTCTCTTCAACCAATGGGAAACCTGGAAATAGAACATTTTTTGGGTATTGAATGGAAAATACCATTTACGCCGGATATTGCGTAAAGATATCAGTCTAACTGATGGTGATAATGAGCGCCCCAAGATCTCTTCTGCGGTATTTTTACCTTCAGGCGTAACCAAATATACGTAGGCTCCCTGGCGAGCAAACGCATCAACATTCTGCAAAATTTGCAATGATGCTACCCGATAATCAGGAACCGGATAGGGATCAATATAAGCAATCTTCATTATTTATCGCTTTCAGTAAACGATTTGCCGAATGCTCCCAGGTATACATTGTTTCAATCCGTTGACGAGCTGCTTTTCCCATTTTTGGCCCCCTGTCTGGTTGAGACAATAAAAAATTAACCGCATCGACAATTGCTGAAGCATCGCCTGGCGTGACTAAAATACCCGAATTATTTTCGTTACCGACAACTTCAGGTATGCCTCCAATATAACTAGCAATCACCGGTCTGCCACACGCCATCGCTTCCGCAATTGTGATACCAAACGCTTCATCACCAATACTGGGGAAAATCCCGGCATCACCAGCAGCATAATATTCAGGCAACTGATCATGTCCTACCGGTGGATGGAAAATTATCTGTTTTTCCAGCCGTAATAGCGCAACCCGCTTTTCTAAGCGTTTCAGATCTTCACCTGACCCGATGATCAGCAATTTAACATCTTTATCCTGTAGCTGAGCCATTGCATCAATAGCAACATGCATGCCTTTCCAGCCAACCAACCTGCCGGCAAAGGTCAGCAAAAATGTTTTATCACTGATCCCAAGACGCGTTCTGACAGAAGAGTCTATCGGCCTGAATTTATTAATATCAACACCATTGTAAATCACCTTCGGGAATTGTTTAAAATGGTGCTGAATCTGCCAGGCATTAAAATGGCTGCATGCCACCCAAGCTGAAATTCGCTTACTCAGCTTTCTGTCACCCTTGAAAAAACTGGTGCCACCGCTCATATAGCAAAATTTAGTGCGGCTCTCTTTTGGCATCATTCGAGGCCAGAAAAAATCAAATGGTTTAGTCAGAATAACCCAGTCAAAATCCTCAGTAACAACTGTATCGCGAGCATGGCGAGCAAATGAGTAACGTTCAATAATACGTTGAAAACGTCGACCAATGTTAATGACTTTCTCCCTGGGAATAAATGGAAAAGTGTGAACCTGAATTGCTCTCCCATTGAGTTCTGGTTGAACATTACCCTTTCCACCAAAAATATGGATCTCATGACCGGCATCAGTCAACGCTTTCGCCAGTTCCCAGACTGCCGTCTGAATACCACCGTAAGACATAGTTACCGTGACATCAACCAAACCTATTTTCATCTTTTCTTCCTGACAACTTAGTTTCTAGTAACTTTTGCGTTGCCTGCCAGACTTGTTCAACAGATATTGCAGACATCGAGTCTTTGCGTGTGGCTTGCATATAGTGAACCGGATGTTCAATAACCACCAAATGAGAATGCTGTTGAGGTGCCAAAAAGCGGCCTGGGTGGAAACTATGATACATAGCAACCATCGGGATACCTAATGCGCCGGCTAAGTGGGTCGGCCCTGTATCAACACCAATATACAAATCAAGTTGACTCATTATTGCTGCATTCTGTCGCATTGTCAGTCTACCAACCAATGAAGTACACTTTTCAGCCCCTAACCTTTTTGCCAGTGACTGTGCAGCAATTTTACCGTCAACACTGCCTAATAACATAATATGTGACTGGGGATAACGGCTACAAATGTGTTGCGCTAATTGGTAAAAATGTTCAACCGGCCAATCACGATAAGCTTTTGCCGGGAAACTTTGTAACTGAAAACCAATCAGGAGCTTGTTCTCTAAATGATACTGCCGTATAAAACCATCAGCAAAGTGTAACTCCTGTTCACTCACACAATAATTCAACCGCCAGTCATTGACCTCAACATCTACCGCGCTAGCAAGCATGGCCCGTTCCTGTTGAGCAGGCATCAACATCTTTGGCTTTTCCACAGTCAGCCAATCAGATTGCAACGCGGACTTATCTGAAAATGAAACCGTTAAGTGTGATTTACGTTTCGCATACTGCAATAAAGGTTTATCGTCACTATATACTAAAGCCAGATCATAATGTTTACGGGTAAACCAACCACACCAGTTTGCCTTACCTTTCGAAAAAGCAGTCAATTTATTGATATCACTTATATTTTCAAGGATCTGTTTAGTCCTTTTATGAGCCATAACATCAATATTCGCACCAGGCCATTTCTGCTTTAAAGCACGAATCACCGGCGTTACCAATAAGGTATCACCGAAACGTGCTATAACAATGACCAGAATATTTTTGATCTGCATAAGACAATTATCTAATTAATCTGCCATAAAATTCAACAAAATATACAAAAAACCATTTTGTATACGATTGACCACAACAAGGTGATTTAACTAATAATTAACTTTAAAGTAATTTAATATCAATAAGTTGAACATTACCTAAAACCATAAGCCGAAGAATAAGGACCAGAATAAATCCTAAATAATGTTAACGTTTTTTACCTTTAATGCTGTGAAAAAAGATATTTTCCATTTTATCCAACATCTTATCCATGCCAAATAAAGCCATTGCACGCTCTAATGAAGAATGGCTGAATTGCAAACGCAGTTCATTATTATGAATCAATAACTCTAAACTTTTCGTCAATAACTCTGTATTTCTGGGTTCCACGATATAACCCGTTTCACCATCAACTACCGCTTCGGTAATTGCACCAACGGAGGTTGATACAACAGGTATCCCACACGCCATTGCTTGCATAATGCCTTGTGGCACGCCTTCATTACCAAAAGAAGGTAATGCAAATAAATCCATCGCATTCAAACAATCAGGAACATCCTGACGGTTACCTAAAAAAATGACACTGTTTGACAAACCTTCTCGCTTTACTAAAGGTTCCAATGACTTACGTTGTGGACCATCACCAACAAACAAAAGTTGCCAATCAGGATATTTCTGGTGCAGAACTTTCCAGCTTTCCAACAGATAGCGATGCCCTTTCCAGGTTCTCATGGTCGCAACGACACCTAATGTCGGTTTATCTTGAATCCCAATCCGCTGACGGCAAACTTTCTTATCTTCCGGTCGGAAACGATCTAAATCGATGCCGGTAGGCACTGATGTCATATGCTGTAATGGATAACGATTATTGGCATGCAGATGTTGGCGTAGTTTTTCGCCTGTAGTCGCAATATGCCGGCACGCTTTCAAATACAACCAACGAGTTGATATTGAATTAGAAACATGAGTAGAAACATGCCTGGTTCTAACCATTGGCGGCATATGCCTTAACGTTGCACAAGCCACAGCAACCAACCATGCATCCGTCGAGCTATGTGTATTAATAACGTCAAATTGACGGCCTTCTTTTTTCAACCAACGACGCATAGCAAGAAAGCAGGACCGCCGCTTTTTTTCAATCGGCAGGGCTACGGCCGGCACACCATAAGATTTTGCTTCACGGTAGATATTAGAACTAGGACAACAGACAATAACCACCTTGTGTCCACGTTTTATCATTCCTTGGGATTCCGTCAGGATTCGGATCTCCTGACCACCCCAACCACAAGATGATTCTGTATGTAAAATATTTAGTTTTTCTTTAGCCATTTCGGTTTCATATCTAGCCTACCGGAAGGCGTTAGTATAACGAAACAGTATCTTACGTCTACGAATAACAGGATATACCCGTTATCTTTCAAGTTGCCTCTTTGTTGGCTGCGCTCGCTCACCCCGGTCACATAGTTATCTATGCTCCCGGGGATTCACTCCCTTGCCGTCGCGATGCATCTTGAAATCCATAGGGTATGTCTATGAAATGTAGAGAAGAATCAGTGAATATCTGTTAAAACTCTTCAGACAACAAAAAACCCAGCCTAGGCCGGGTTTTTATCAAATCAACCAAAATTATTTAATCTTGGCTTCTTTATACATAACATGCTGACGAACAACTGGATCAAATTTTTTCATTTCCAGTTTCTCAGGCATAGTACGCTTGTTCTTCGTAGTGGTATAGAAGTGACCAGTACCAGCTGAAGAAACTAGCTTAATTTTATCGCGAATACCTTTAGCCATTTTTCAGCTCCTTAGTACTTCTCACCGCGGGTACGAAGCTCAGCCAAAACTGCATCGATACCCTTCTTATCAATCACACGCATACCTTTAACAGATACACGCAGAGTCACAAAACGCTTCTCGGACTCAACCCAGAAACGGTGGGAATGCAGGTTAGGCAGAAAACGACGCTTAGTCGCATTCAATGCATGAGAGCGGTTGTTACCACTCATCGGGCGTTTGCCAGTAACTTGGCAGACTCGGGACATGTCTATTCTCCAAAAATCAAATCAGCTCGAGCTTTGTATTGGGTATGGCCGCCTCGTCAGGCTTAGGAGCCTATCTCAGCAAATTCCACTGAAAAGACTCACATTTACTCAGAAAATGTGCTGAGATAGGCTCTTCTCGCCAAACCAAAGATCCTCAAAGGTGGCGTAGTATACGCCCTCAATCGCTGACGCTCAAGTCCCGCACAACCAAAGATCCATAAGGATCTTGAAAAAGTTAGCTAAATCCATCCTCGCTCAGCAAATGAAACACAACATTGCCGGCCAATAACCAGATGATCCAGCACTTTTACACCAACCAAATTACAGGCATCAATTACTTTATCTGTAACAATCTTATCTGCCAAACTTGGTTCTGCATGACCTGATGGATGATTATGAGCCAAAATAACGGATGAAGCATTCACCTTTATCGCTGATCGGACAATTTCACGAGGATGGACTTCAACTTTATTAATGGTGCCTTTAAACATCTCCTCATGACAGATGACTCTATTTTGATTATTGAGAAACAACACAACAAATATTTCTCTATCACGCCCTGATAATAGGTTTTGCAAATACTCTTGAGTCACACTTGGACTACTCATAATATCCTCATGCATGAATTGGCTGGAAAAAAAACGCTTTGCCAGTTCTGCAATAGCCTGTAATTGTGCATACTTAGCCAATCCCATCCCTTTATGAGAACAAAAAGTGTCATAATCAGCAGAGAGTAAATGGTACAAAGATCCAAATTCTTTCAGTAGAAATTCAGCCATTCGTAAAACAGGAAGTCCTCTGGTCCCGGTACGTAAAAAAATAGCCAGTAACTCAGCATCTGTCAGAGAAACCGAACCATAAGCCAACAATTTTTCTCTGGGGGCTAAATTTGAATATATTTCTCCTGTATTTTCAGCAACATCAACTCCCATATATTCATCTCCCTGCCCTATTTCACCTGATACAAACAGTATTCCATGCCTTAAACATCAGGGCGAATATCATATTCAGGAGCTGCGTAGCCGCTCGCAAACTTATCCTTTTTTACAATCAAAGCTCAGACTCTGCTCAACTCTGTAATTTCTTGTGATAAAATCTTGGCCCCTTGCAACTTAATATTCGGACAATCATGATGGCAGGACTTTCCGGCAAACAGATTGTGCTCGGTATCAGCGGAGGAATAGCCGCTTACAAAACTCCCGAGCTAGTACGCCGCCTGCGTGATCGCGGCGCACAAGTACGTGTAGTGATGACACCAGCAGCAGAAGCGTTTATTACACCAATGACGTTGCAGGCGGTTTCTGGTTATCCCGTTTCCGATGACTTGTTAGATCCGGCAGCAGAAGCTGCCATGGGGCATATTGAACTTGGCAAATGGGCTGATATGATTATTCTCGCCCCAGCTACCGCTGATTTACTGGCACGCCTGGTAGTCGGTATGGCAAATGATCTCGTAACAACTGTCTGTTTGGCCTCCCCAGCCCCAATTGCCGCCGTACCCGCAATGAATCAACAAATGTTTCTAGCTCAAGCGACGCAACATAATCTCAAGCGCCTTGAAGAACGGGGCGTTCTCCTGTGGGGACCGGACAACGGCAGCCAAGCTTGTGGTGACGTTGGTCCCGGCAGGATGCTAAATCCCATGGCGATTGTCGAACTCGCTGAACAACATTTTCAAGCAAGCCAAGATTTAGCTCACCTAAAACTTGCTATTACCGCCGGACCAACCCGTGAAGCGCTGGATCCCGTCCGCTTTATCAGTAATCACAGCTCCGGCAAAATGGGGTTTGCTATCGCCCAAGCTGCGGCAACACGTGGTGCAGAAGTCACCCTGATCACTGGCCCCGTTAATTTACCGACACCCCCGGGAGTCAAACGAATCGACGTCACCAGCGCCCTAGAAATGAACGAACAAGTACAAGCAATAGCGGGTTCACAGAATATCTTCATTGGTTGTGCTGCGGTTGCAGACTATCGCGCTAAACAGATTGCCTCAGAAAAAATTAAAAAACAGGGTGATGAGATCACTTTTACCCTGATCAAAAACCCGGATATTGTTGCCAATGTAGCAGCAATGCAAGAAAACCGCCCTTTTGTGGTTGGATTTGCGGCTGAAACCCAGAATGTGGAAGAATACGCACGAAAAAAACTGAACCAAAAACATTTGGATCTGATTTGTGCAAACGATGTATCCCTAACTGGCCACGGCTTTAACAGCGATACTAATGCATTACATTTGTTCTGGCATGAGGGAGAAATCCGCTTACCTCATAGTAATAAGTTATTACTCAGCCACCATTTATTAGACGAGATAGTCAGACGCTATGATGAAAAAAATCGACGTTAAAATTCTTAACCCACGTATCGGGAAGGAATTTCCTTTGCCAACTTACGCCACACCGGGTTCCGCAGGTTTAGATTTACGCGCTTGCCTGGACAATGCGGTAGAACTGGCTCCAGGACAAACAGAACTGCTTCCAACCGGGCTTGCTATTCATATTGGTGATGAACAACTGGCAGCCGTTATTCTGCCCCGTTCAGGCCTTGGACATAAACATGGTGTCGTTCTGGGTAATCTAGTGGGTTTGATCGATTCTGATTACCAAGGTCAGCTAATGGTTTCCGTCTGGAATCGTGGTGATAAAGCTTTCACTATCCAACCAGGCGAACGTATCGCTCAGATGGTTTTTGTACCCGTCGTTCAGGCTCAATTTAATCTGGTAGAAGATTTTGAAGCCAGCGAAAGAGGCAGCGGTGGTTTTGGTCATTCCGGTCGCCAATAAATCTCTGTAAGACCATACCGTTTATACCCTATGGATTTCAAGATGCATCGCGGCGGCAAGGGAGTGAATCCCCGGGAGCATAGATAACGATGTGACCGGGGTGAGCGAGTGCAGCCAACAAAGAGGCAACTTGAAAGATGACGGGTATAACCCATTATCATATTCTTTGCTCAAAATGCCATTGAGCAAAGAATTACTGATTTGTTTGTTTTGCTATTCTTAACAAAGGTCTTGTCAGACATGGCAGAAAACGAAAATACAAAGAAAAGAAACAGACGCGAGGAGATCTTGCAGGCACTGGCGCATATGTTGCAATCCAGTGATGGTAGCCATCGAATCACTACCGCTAAACTAGCCGCCAACGTAGGCGTTTCCGAAGCTGCCCTATACCGGCATTTTCCTAGTAAAACCCGGATGTTTGACAGCCTGATAGAGTTCATTGAAGATTCATTAATCTCACGGATTAACCTGATTCTGCAAGATGAAAAAGATACCATAACTCGTATTCGCCTGATATTGATCCTGATTTTGGGTTTTTCAGAAAAAAACCCAGGTCTGACCCGCATCATGACCGGTCATGCTCTAATGTTTGAACAAAACCGGCTGCAAGGGCGCATAAATCAATTATTTGAACGAATTGAAGTACAGATCCGTCAAGTTTTAAAAGAGAAAAAATTACGTGATGGGCAAGGTTTCAGTTATGATGAATCGTTATTAGCTTCTCAGTTACTCGCATTTTGTGAAGGGATGCTTTCACGTTTTGTACGCTCTGAGTTCCACTATCGTCCAACCCAGGAATTTGAAGCACGCTGGCCATTATTACTGGCTCAGCTACAATAAGTTATTCTACTACTCACCCCGCCCGTTATTGGGCGAGGGCTTTTTTTTGAAGCTTATCTATCAGATACCGTACTGCACACGATAGGCTTTTACTGCATCCAGATGAGCTTTCATCTCTGGCTGACCACTCAAATAATTAATCAAATCATTCAAGGTAATAATAGAAGACACTTTGCAACCATAATCCCTTTCAACTTCCTGAATTGCCGAGATTTCACCGTTCCCACGTTCCTGACGATCAAGACAAATCATCACGCCGGCAAGTGTCGCACTATGCTGCTTGATAATCTCCATCGATTCACGGATAGCTGTACCTGCGGTAATAACATCATCAACCAGAACAACATTACCTTTAAGTGGGCTACCAACCAAAGTACCACCTTCACCATGATCTTTAGCTTCTTTACGGTTAAAACAATATGGCATATCAATATCATGATGCTCTGCCAGTGCCACTGCCGTTGTCGTTGCAATTGGAATACCCTTGTAAGCAGGTCCGAATAACAAATCGCACTGAATACCGCTATCCAACAATGCTGCTGCATAAAAATGCCCGATTAACGCCAAATCACGCCCAGTATTAAACAGCCCGGCATTAAAAAAATACGGGCTTTTACGTCCTGATTTCAGGGTAAATTCCCCAAATTTCAGTACCTGTTTTTTTAGCGCAAGCTCGATAAATTCGCGCTGATAGGCTTTCATTGGTGTCTCTCCTCTTTTTGAGTCATAGTTATCGTCATACAACAGGCATAAAAAAGGCGACTATCACGTCGCCTGATCAATTTATTATTTTAATGCATTTTGTTTTAACGCATTTCTCTGCGCATCAAAAATATCCTCTAATCCTCCCTTGGCAAGGGCCAATAAGGATAACAACTCATCATGACTAAATGGTTCGCCTTCCGCAGTGCCTTGCACTTCAATCATCCTGCCATCTTCCATCATCACGACGTTCATATCAGTTTCAGCGGTGGAATCTTCCACATATTCCAGATCACAACGACCTTCACCATCCACAATGCCAACAGAGACCGCAGCAACCATTGATTTCAGAGGACTCTCTTTCAGCTTGCCTGCTTCAACCATTTTATTCAACGCATCAACTAGCGCGACACAAGCACCCGTAATAGAAGCTGTACGGGTACCGCCATCAGCCTGAATAACATCACAATCCAGTGTAATGGTGTATTCACCCAGTTTTTTCAGATCAACAGCGGCGCGTAGCGAACGGGCAATTAAACGCTGGATTTCCATCGTACGGCCGCCCTGTTTGCCTTTAGCTGCTTCACGGGCATTTCGGGTATGAGTAGAACGCGGTAACATGCCATATTCAGCCGTCACCCAGCCCTGCCCCTGACCTTTCAAGAAACGAGGAACGCCTTCTTCAACGGAGGCATTACATAACACTTTAGTATCGCCAAACTCTACTAGAACCGAACCTTCCGCGTGCTTAGTATAATGACGGGTTATAGTGATAGGACGCACTTGTTCTGCCGCTCTTCCTGTTGGGCGCATAGTGTTATCTCCGTTGTTAAATCATTATTGGGGGCGCATTATACGGCCTAACAGGGCTAATTCCTATCCTGCATCTACAACGAGCGTTATAATCTCTTAATCTTTTGTTTAAATTGGGAACGAATCATGATCCGTAGTATGACTGCTTTTGCACGGCGAGATATCAAAAGTGAATGGGGAAATGCGGCTTGGGAACTGCGCTCCGTTAATCAGCGTTATTTAGAAACTTATATCCGCCTACCAGAACAATTCAGAAGCTTGGAACCGGTGATCCGTGAACGAATTCGTTCCCGTCTGACTCGCGGAAAAGTTGAGTGCAACTTACGTTTTGAACTGGACTCACGCTCTCAAGGCGAACTTATCCTGAATGAAACTTTAGCAAAACAGCTAGTCAATGCAGCGAACTGGGTCAAACAACAGAGCAACGAAGGTGAAATCGATCCTGTTGATATTCTGCGTTGGCCTGGCGTTATGGCAGCAGAAGAGCAAGACTTAGATGCTATCAGCACTCAATTGTTGCAAGAACTGGATACAACACTGGATGCCTTTATTCAAAGCCGTGAAGCCGAAGGCAATGCACTCAAAATTATGATTGAACAACGTTTGGACGCGGTGATCGAAGAAGTCAGGAAAGTTCGCCAACAAATGCCTGAAATCATGCAATGGCAGCGGGAACGCCTGCAAACCAAATTAGAAGAAGCACAAGTACAGCTCGAAAATAACCGTCTTGAGCAAGAGTTAGTTTTACTGGCTCAACGTCTTGATGTGGCAGAAGAGTTAGATCGTCTCGATGCCCACGTCAAAGAAACCCGTAATATTCTAAAGAAAAAAGAAGCGGTCGGCCGCCGCCTGGATTTTATGATGCAGGAATTCAACCGCGAATCTAATACACTTGCCTCCAAATCTATCAACGCCGATATCACTAACTCCGCTATTGAATTGAAGGTGCTAATCGAGCAGATGAGGGAGCAGATTCAGAATATTGAGTAAGGTTTCAGACAAATTCATAAAGTCTCATAACATTTCACCATTGCCACTAAGTCCGCGTAATTGCGGACTTTTTTAACACCACAAGGTCTCATATAATTTCATTACTGCACATACTTGGGGTGTACTTCATTCTTGACGGTTTCTCTACAAAAACTAGTACTACAGCCGTAGATACCAGAAAGTTGCATTTTCCTTGATGCTCACAACTCTGAGAAACCGCATGAATTAAGCTTTTCTATGGGTGTCTTTTCTGTTGAAAAAAGTAAGTACGGCTGTAGCACTAGCAATATGAAACAATTTTTTAACATCTTCATAATCCATTCCTAAACCATCATCACTAATAGTTAATAAACACTTTTGAGTATCAATCTTTATATCTATCTTCCTTGAAAAGGCATCATAAGAATTCTTTGTTAGCTCATTGAGAGCAAATATATTAGAAGGAATCTTAATTGATAGTTCGTCTATTATTCGTCCATCAAACCTTAAACCAATTGAGGTCATAAAATTACTCCTGTTAGCTTTTAGCTAAACATTTTCTCATAATTAAAATTAATTCTTTATCCATCGTATCAGCAACACGATTACGTTTTGCCATTCTTTTATTATGAATTTCCCTATCAAGTTGATAAATATATTTGCAACCTTTATGCTCCAATAGCTCTCTCATGATCTTATCTAATGGTATTTCTATATTGGATATTCTGCGATTTCCCAGAGTCCATATCATATATGCATTACTTCTAAGATTAGACAATGTATTGTCCAATGCTTTATCTAAGTCATAGATAAATGAAATCAATTTCTTTATGTTTTTTTCATTAACTAAACTTATTAACTCTACGGTTTCAACTAAAGATAATGACTTATTCTTAATGAATTCGTATTTTTCTTTCGCATCTTTTAATGAACCACCTAAACTTTTTGAGTCAATAGAACTCTTATTCTCAAGCAGGTCATTAAATTTTAATTGATCTATATCAGATCTATCAATCCACATTAATGGAAGATATGAATACTGACCATAAGTAACGGTTGTATGATTATCACCATAAGGAGGAGAACTAACAAGTAAATCGCATAAAGAAGTTTTCTTAGAAAGATTTGATGTATCAGCATGCCAAATTTCTACTTTACTCTCTGATTTTGATCTTTTTATCATTCCTAATGATTTTAGTAATTCTTTTTGTTCTTTTATGTTTTCAATATTTTTAATAAGGTTTTTTTTAAAGACAACTAATGCAGAAGGAATTAATTCGATTTTTTCGTCAGTTTTTATATGTAACTTAAAAGTTGAACTCCGCGAATTACATACAATTCTGACCATATTACTCATTGATAACCAGAAAATTTTTCTTGCCCATTTAGACGGCTCCGATTTTATCGTTCTATAAATAACACTGAGTTCTATTTGGATTTTTTTTGTAAACCACTTATCTATACTCAAGATACTTCAAAGTGCATGTTTGAAAAACGATTATGTTGTTGAATTTAAATGTTTTTATATCTGACGACTCAAGCATCTTGAAGTTCATTCGGTATATACCACCAAAAGAAACCGCAATAATTTCTTAGCCTGGTTTATCTATGGGGGAATAACCCGATTATTATGGCGATCACGTATCCGCAAATACCCGCATGTAGCTGCCAAAAGCGTATCATTAACGCATGGAGTAGATATCCAGTATCTCATTGATTTGTATTGTGAGAATCTCACTACTCCAGAGTGAACATTGATAACCAAACACCTCAAGATAAGCAACATGCGCACATACACATCAACCCAAGCCAGAGCTAATATTTCAACTGTGTTGGACACAACTGTCAACGGTGAGCCGGTTGAAATCACCCGCAGAAACGGCAGCGCCGCTGTGGTAATTAGCAAAGTTGAATATGAGAATTATCGAAATGCTAAACTGGATACCTAATTTGATCACATTATGCAGCGCCATAGGTATACTGTAGAGGCGTTAACTTACCGATGATTTGGGTGAATGCTCAGGAAATTATCGCATCCCACAATTGTATACTTCATCGTAATGGCATACAAATCTTCGATAACGACAATACACTGGAAAATCTAACTGTAGATGTCGCTACTGGTGAAAAAAGCATCAGCCAGCTGGCACAACATTTACGGCAGTTGGTAGAAAACACTGGTTCACTCAGCTAAGTAACCCTGTTTTTCCCGTACTTAAATTTAAACTTTTCTTTTAGGAATAGGATTATCCACATTAATATCAATATAGTCTAAGTTATCAACATAGAAATTAACATACTCTTTATTATTGATTTTCGATCTAACTATTTCAGGCCGACCATAAATAAAGACAAATGCTGTAGATTTTTGTGTCTGTATTATTTTTGACAACCTCTTGATGACAAGTTTTTTTACATGATATTTATCTATTAGCTTTTGGGATATAAAACAAGTTGTTTGTAGCAATTCACCATGTGAGTTTTTTATCTTTTTTTTAAATTTAATACGATATCCTTTACCTTCATACTTATCAATATAAGCCCAACCATAATATATAATTCCATACTCTGGCAACGAATCTATTTTCTGCTCCCAAATACATTTAAACACCCCAGGATATGGTATATCCATTCCAGATATATTCAACTTCCTATTTATTAACGTATCATCCTTAATATACCTTATATAACGACTTACGATAGTTCTAACTGAATAGACTTTCCCTATATTACCGATTTCTTTCAGATTAAGAGCGTATGACTTTGATAGATATTTATTCTGCTTATTCCCATGACTTTTAGTATCATCCTTCTTCTTAGATTCATAATAACTATCCGGCCGGTGAAGTATAAAAGAATCAACTATCGACTGATCAAGTGTCTTTTTCTCTCCTTGCTTAGCATTTTCAATGACACTTAATATTTTAAGAGGAACTTTTCTCTCTATTTCACAATTAGGATGATGTTTACCATAAATGCGATAATGAGGAACTACACGCATGTTCTGCATATCTTCATCAAGATTCGCGCAAGTAACCTGTGCAAGACAATCTTCGCCAGGACACATAAATAATTTTTTATTAGTAATTAATCCAGACCAATACAAATCATAAGCTCGATCAGGGTCGATATACTCATTTAATTCAATGCTATAAGCCACATCCAAAGACATATTTTATCACCATCGCATTATAATCATTCTGATAAGTTACCCCCAATCAGTTAAAAAATCTATAGTGTTTCTCTTATCTAAAAAAACTCCCCCTCACTTCCCTAAGTACAAAAATAATGAATAATTAACATAATTAATAAATATCAATTAGTTACGCTGTTAAAATTTACTATTGTCGCAGTAGCTACTTATTTTTAATGCTATACCGACGAAGTGACTATACTTATTGTAAGAAACTTTTAAGCAACACAATATCTTGAATGCTCTCTAGATTAGAGTAAAGTCTCCTAGATGTCAGAACAGAGGAATTTATGCCTAACACTATGATAAATAAATTTCCAACATTTGATTTATTACTCTCTCCGCCTATAAGTGTGCCTCAGGTAGCCAGTTTAGAACTAGCTAAAATGGCTGAATTAATAGAATCATGTCTGGCTGCTTATGACATCATGGTTCATGTAGAAAATATATCTCCAGGACCAGCGTATATTCATTTTGATTTACTTCCAGCACCCGGCGTTAAAGTTTCCCAGGTTATTAATTTATCTCACGATATAACACGCTCACTCTCTGCATCTACTATACAGATTGTGCCAATCATACCAGGGACACCCTATATTGGCTTAAATGTGCTTAGAAATTGTCGTGATACCATCTACTTACGTACTGTATTAGATTACGCTCAATTTAAAGAAATCGATTCTCATCTGGCAATAGCTTTGGGCAAAGATATTTCTGGAAACCCCGTCATTACAACTCTAACTGATATGCAACACTTATTAATTGGGGGAGCTACAGGATCGGGGAAGTCTACGTTTATTCATGCCATGATTCTTAGCCTACTGTACAAAGCCACTCCTATAGACGTTCGCTTTATCATGATTGATACGAACATGTTGGAACTTTCGGTTTACGAAAAACTACCCCATTCACTAACAAGAGTCATTAGCAATACGGAAGAAGCTGTTCACGCGTTACACTGGTGCCTCAATGAGATGAAGTGGCGTTATAAACTGATATCAGCACTTGGCGTACGTAGCCTAATTGAGTATAACCAGCGTGTACAACAAGCAATAGATCTGGGACATCCTATCCCTAATCCTTTCTGGATCCCCTCTGATGGAACAGATACGACATCATCAATGTTGATGCAACAACCCAATATTATTGTTGTTATCGATGAATTTTCCGATTTGATGCTTAAAGTGGGTAAAGAAGCCGAAGCATTGATCGTATCCCTCACTCAACAAGCTCATATTGCTGGTATTCATCTAGTGCTTGCTACCCGATATATCTCAGTTGATATCATAACCAACCTGATTAAAAGTAACATCCCCACACGGATTGCTTTTTCGGTATTCGACAAAACTGATTCACATATTATCTCAGGCCAGAATGGCGCTGAATTGCTGCCTGTAGGAGACATGCTTTACGTGGCGCCTCACTTGATTGAGCCGCTTCGTTTACACGGTGCTTTAGTTCATGAACAGGAAATACACTCTATAGTACAAGAGTGGCAAAAATATAGCCAACCTCAATATATTAAGATTACTTCTGCGAATGATTATGGAGCACCGGAGTTTGAGGATGAAGAGCTTGATTCACTATTTGAGCAGGCTGTCGTTTTTGTCATAGAAAAGCAACGAGCATCAATATCTGAAGTCCAACGTCAATTCCGGATTGGCTATAACAGAGCGGCACGTATTATTGAACAAATGGAAACCATTGGTATCATCAGTATGCCTGATAGTAATGGCAACCGGAAAGTACTAGTTCCACCATCATAAAAAACAAAGAACAAGTTACTTCTACAAATTACGTTTAGCCTTTTATCGTTGTATGCCAGTAATAGCATTAAAAGGTGCATTTGCGTGTCATGTTTATATTTCCTATTTTTATCGACACGTAAAGGTTTCATGTCGATAAAATCGAAAAATTTCGACATGTACTAGCCATATGTCGATAGAATCGACATATGGAAACCCATTCACGGCGCTGCGCTTATCGCATAACTAGGCAACATTAAGCCTGATTAAACTACGCTGCTACTTTCTCGGCTGCCTTCTCCGTTAAACATAAAAAACAGCGCGCCAGTCAGTAATATCAATCCACCAGATACCATTAAAAGAGATTGAATACTAATATAGTCAGCAATTGGGCCAAACAGCACCATTCCTAATGGCAGAGAGCAAGACAAAGCGATCTGAACTAAACTAAATACCCTGCCCATCATCTCAGGTTCGACTCTTTCCTGAAAAACCGCTGTTATCGGTGCGTTAAAACAAGGTGTTACCACACCTAAAAAGACATTGAGTACTAAATAAAGTGGGAACCAATAGGCATTACCAAGAGCGATCATAAATATGCCAAAAAACGCGCAAGCTATCGCCGTTATACGCATTTTATTTTTATACTCACCCCAGAAAGAAATCAGCAATCCACCTAAAACCGCGCCAGCACTAAATGTCATTTCATTAATGGCTAAACGCCACGGCTCTTCCCCAAATGTTCTATTAACTAATAAAGGTGTCAAAAATGCAGCCGGACTAATCAAAAAGCAGACACAAATCAGAAAAATCAAAAGATTTCTGATTAATTTATTCTCTTGCAGATAACGGAAACCCGCTAAGATTGCCTGAAATTTATTATCCGGCATGGAATCAGAAGCAATTTTAGGAATAGGGATAAACGCAACAATGCTGATGCCGATAATAGCAGTCGTTACGTCTACTAAAAAAATATTTTCCATTGAAGTTTGAGAATATAAAAAGCCACTGATAGCAGGAGATGCCAACATCATCAGTGAAGTCAAAGAAGTATTAATACCATTGACCCGCAGCAATTTATCTTTCGGCACGAGTTGCGGAATAATAGCATTAACAGCCGGCATCTGGATGCCCGTCCCGAACGAGCGGACAATCAGTGCGACAAATAACAACTCAATGCTCTTAAATCCGAACATAAAAGAGATTGCCAAACCAAGAGTGACTAATGCAATTAACGCATCAGAGGCAATACTGAGCAGCTTACGGTTGTAAGTATCCGCCCAAACCCCCGCAAATAAAGAGATCAATACCTGAGGAAGAAATGCGCAGAGTACCGAAATAGCCAGCATTTCTCCCGATGAAGTACTCAGGGTGATATACCAGACGATAGAGAACTGGACAATGGAAGAACCTAGCAAAGAAATTGTTTGAGCTGATAAAAATAAAGCCGTTTTGCGTTTCCAACCTGGAAGTAATGCACTCATTTTAACTACGCCCCTTAAAACCTAAGAGGTGCAGAGTCTGAAAATAATTATTCAAACACAAACTCCTCTAGTTCTTTTATTGTTGGTGCACCAGCAGCACCAGAACGGTTGACGACAATAGCAGCAACACGATTACCAAGTTCAACAGCATCTCTCAACGACATTCCCTGAGATAATCCCGCAAGCATGCCACTACTATGGGCATCACCAGCGCCGATGGTATCCATCACTTTCACTTTATAAGCAGCAACATATTCTGGCTCACGATAAGGCAGACATATCCACGTACCCTGTGAACCTAACCGGCAGATAATAGTGATGTTTCTTTCGCTGGAATAACGGCTAGCTTGGGCGACAGGATCACCTTCTCCGCACAATATAGCAACTTCATCACGGTTCAATGTCAGCATGGTCCGGTCAGCAGGTAATGCATTAAGAAAAGCGGAATCTATTTCTGGTAAACGTGGGCCAAAATCCAGTAATAACGTTTGCCCGTATGGTGACGCCAGTAACCAATTACACAAAATCGCCGTCGATTTACTCGCCATAACATAACCACTGGAGTAGATATACCCCCTTTCCGGCAAAACAATAGAAGAGAGCATTGCCGTACTCCAGTCAACTTCACAACCACTTACGGAGACAAAACTTCTTTCACCGTCCGGTTCAACCATTGCCAAACACCAACCATTATCAAGAGATGAATGGGTCAATGTGACCTCAAGCCCAAGGTCTTGCATCTCTTTGGTGATCTGCTCCCCCCAGTATCCATTACCAACCGGTATACCATTAATCACAGGGATTTGTAGGCGAACCAAAGCCCGAGCAACATTAAAACCAGAACCACCAATCTGCCGATCAATTTCTTTAGCTTCCTGATCTGCTCCACTCCGGGGAAGCCTCGGCAAACTAAGAATAATATCTCCCGCCGCCGCACCAATTACAGTAATCGGTAGTAAACCCGCCATCAGGCTCTCCCCTTACCGGCCTAAATATCAGCCATAGTCATATCAAATTGGAAAAGAAACAGATAAATCGCTTAGGAATGAAAACTTGCAGCAATTATTGCCGAATTTACATACATAAGAAATACTTATACTTTAACATTAATCGGGTTCAATAAAAGTTAACCTGTATCAATTATGTGATACCAACGTGATTGATCTCCAATTTATCGGTCATAGAGCGATGACAATCTCTGTATGAAACAATGACACGTAACCATTGTTGTCAAGCTATATGAAAACTCATGGAAAAAATTTATGTATTCATGAAATTAGCCTCATGAAGAAAACCAAAATGAATGAAAAAGCCAACATTTTTATCCGATTACTTCCCAAACATACTTTTATAATAAACAACAGCAAATAAAATAGCCCTACAGGGATACACAGTGAGTCGATTTTATTGTATTTTCAACGGCATGTTATCAGTGTAAGATAAATAAAAATTTAAGTTAAGAAATTAATTAAAATATAAAATTTATTTAGTTATTAGTAACAATTACTTAAAACATATTATCTATTTATGTCCATAAATATACCCAATGGATTTCAAGATGCATCGCGACGGCAAGGGAGTGAATCCCCGGGAGCATAGGTAACTATGTGACCGGGGTGAGCGAGTGCAGCCAACAAAGAGGCAACTTGAAAGATGACGGGTATAGTGCCGCTAGAGGTGGATATACAACAACAAATGGCTCATTACATTGAACCCAACTTATGGATGTTTCACAACTTGCATGCGTGATTTAGCATTATTGAGACAATCGCTGTTGATTTAAGATGAAAATAAACTTTTCATCTTAAATCAACAGCGAGGAATATGGGAACTCTTGATACTGCATATTTCTGGCTCACTTAACTTATTAATCTCTCAGCATGGGTATAAATCGTCGCTTTTCCGGGTTTACAAAAACCAACCAAGGTTAAATGACATCGGTCAGCGATTTCTACCGCCAATGAAGTTGCTGCTGAAACAGCCAATAAAATCTCAACCCCACAGGTGGCTGATTTTTGTACCATTTCATAACTGGCGCGGCTGGATACCAGAACAGCGCCTTGCTGCCAGCCTGTTTTTGCCTTCATGCCTAGCATCTTGTCCAGTGCAACGTGCCGACCTACATCCTCACATCCGCCCAATAATTTACCTTCTGGATTGATCCAACTTGCTGCATGAGTGCAACCTGTTAATGCACCGATATCTTGGACGCTAGTCAGTTGGGAGAGAGCATGATCAAGCTGGCTTAATGAAAAGGTTTGAGTGAAAGGCAACGGGGTGATCGGGCGAAAAATATCAGAAAGTTGTTCTGTTCCACAGATACCGCAACCTGTTCGTCCCGCCAGATTACGTCTGCGCTCTTTCAAACCCGCAAAACGGCGGCTAGAAAGTTCTATTTGCAACTCAATTCCACCGCTACAATGAGCGACAATATCAATACCACGAATCTCATGTTGAGATTCAATGATGCCTTCGGAAAGTGAAAACCCAATAGCAAAATATTCGAGATCTTTGGGACTTGCCATCATCACAACATGCGAAATACCGTTATAAACTAAAGCAACAGGAACTTCTTCTGCAATCCAATCAGCTTTTAATATGTCGGGATAGTGTTTTTGTTGCACGTTCGTTCTTTTTGCACCCTCAATCACACCAAATGGTAACAACTTCCCTGATTTTACGTTATACATTAGATGAGTTCCTAATAGTGTTACGGCACAATAATTGTGCGGAAAAAAGAGTCTATACTATTTGTCAGGCAATAAATCTGATCCCGCTACGGAAAGTGGTTTTAATAAGAAAGAACACATTTGAAATTTTTCCCATGATGGAATGGGTATTGTTTAAAACAATGTGAGTGAGGAGATTCCCATGCAAGTCAGCAGAAGGCAGTTCTTTAAGATCTGCGCTGGCGGTATGGCAGGTACGACGGTGGCAGCATTGGGCTTTTCACCAACCGCAGCCCTTGCACAAACACGTAATTATAAATTGTTGCGTGCACGTGAAACCCGAAATACCTGTACATACTGTTCTGTCGGCTGTGGGCTGTTGATGTACAGCCTTGGCGATGGCGCAAAAAATGCGAAAGCAACTATTTTCCATATTGAAGGTGATCCTGATCACCCGGTAAACCGTGGTGCACTCTGTCCTAAAGGGGCTGGCTTGGTGGATTTTATTCATAGCGAAAGCCGCCTGAAATACCCAGAATACCGTGCAGCAGGTTCTGACAAATGGCAACGTATTACTTGGGATGAGGCATTTGATCGCATTGCCAAACTAATGAAAGCAGACCGTGATGCTAATTTCATTAAAACCAATCAAGAGGGTGTAACAGTCAATCGTTGGCTGACGACCGGTATGCTGTGTGCATCTGCTGCCAGTAACGAAACAGGTTATCTATCGCAAAAATTTAGTCGCGCTCTCGGCATACTCGCCGTAGACAACCAAGCACGTGTCTGACACGGACCAACGGTAGCAAGTCTTGCTCCAACATTTGGTCGCGGTGCGATGACCAACCATTGGGTTGATATCAAGAACGCGAATCTGATCGTCGTTATGGGTGGTAACGCTGCCGAAGCGCATCCAGTGGGATTCCGTTGGGCAATAGAAGCGAAAATCCATAATAACGCTAAGTTAATCGTGATTGATCCGCGTTTTACCCGTACAGCATCTGTGGCGGATTTCTATACTCCAATCCGTTCTGGTACTGATATTGCCTTCTTGTCAGGTGTCATTTTATACCTATTGACCAACGATAAGATTAATCATGAATATGTTGAGGCGTATACCAACGCCAGTCTGATCGTGCGTGAAGATTACTCGTTCGATGATGGCCTGTTCAGCGGTTACGATGCAGAAAAACGTCAATACGACAAAACCAGTTGGAACTATGCACTGGATGAAAACGGCTTTGCTCAACGTGATGTCTCACTTAAACATCCACGTTGTGTATGGAATTTATTAAAAGAGCATGTTAGTCGTTACACGCCCGATGTCGTCAGTAATATTTGCGGTACGCCAAAAGAGGATTTCCTGAAAGTCTGTGAATATATTGCAGAAACTTGTGTTAAGGATAAGACCGCTTCTTTCCTGTACGCACTGGGTTGGACTCAACACTCAGTGGGTGCGCAAAACATCCGAACTATGGCAATAATCCAGCTACTGTTGGGCAATATGGGGATGGCAGGTGGCGGGGTTAATGCATTGCGTGGTCACTCGAATATTCAGGGATTAACTGATTTGGGGTTATTGTCGCAAAGCTTGCCGGGATATCTGACGCTCCCCTCAGAGAAACAGGCTGATTTGCAAACTTATCTCCAAGCAAATACACCAAAACCAATGCGGCCGGGTCAAGTTAACTATTGGGGTAACTACCCAAAATTCTTTATCAGTCTGATGAAGAGTTTCTACGGAGATAATGCCCGTAAAGATAACGACTGGGGTTTTGACTGGCTGCCGAAGTGGGACAAAGGTTATGATGTTCTGCAATTTTTTGACATGATGTCGAAAGGTGAAGTGAATGGCTATATTTGTCAGGGCTTTAACCCGGTAGCTTCTTTCCCGAATAAAAATAAAGTCGTTGATGCACTGTCGAAACTGAAATTCCTGATCACGATCGATCCGCTTAATACTGAAACTTCAACTTTCTGGCAGAACCACGGTGAATTTAACGAAGTCGATTCATCCAAAATTCAGACAGAAGTTTTCCGCCTACCGTGTTGCTGTTTTGCAGAGGAAAACGGTTCAATTGTTAACTCTGGTCGCTGGTTGCAATGGCACTGGAAAGGGGCTGATGCGCCGGGAGAAGCCATCGGTGATGGCGAGATCCTTTCCGGCATCTTCAAACGTATGCGGGATATGTACCGCGCTGAAGGTGGTTCATCACCAGAGCCGGTACTGAACATGACTTGGGATTATTTCAACCCGCACAACCCCACATCAGAAGAGGTGGCTCAAGAGAGTAATGGCCGGGCGCTGGTTGATCTGATTGATATTGATGGCAACGTCATCGTGAAACAAGGTCAGCAATTAACCTCTTTTGCGCAGCTACGTGATGATGGCACTACCGCCAGTGGTTGTTGGATCTTTGCCGGAAGCTGGACGCCGGAAGGTAACCAGATGGCCCGTCGTGATAACGCTGATCCATCAGGATTGGGTAATACGCTAGGTTGGGCATGGGCATGGCCGTTAAACCGTCGTATTCTGTACAATCGCGCATCTGCTGATCCGCAGGGTAAACCGTGGGACCCAAAACGTCAGTTACTGACGTGGGATGGTATTAAGTGGGGTGGTGTCGATACTGCTGACTACAGCGTGGCTGCGCCGGAAACGGATGTTGGTCCCTTTATCATGCAACCGGAAGGTATGGCACGTCTGTTTGCTATTGATAAGATGGCTGAAGGGCCATTCCCTGAACACTATGAGCCTTTTGAAACACCATTGGGGACCAATCCGTTGCATCCGAATGTGGTATCCAACCCAGCAGCCCGAGTGTTCAAAAGCGACTTTGAAGCAATGGGTAAGGCAGATAAATTCCCTTATGTAGGAACGACTTACCGCTTGACGGAGCATTTCCACTATTGGACAAAACATGCATTGTTGAACTCGATTATCCAACCTGAACAGTTTGTGGAAATCGGTGAAAAACTGGCGGAAAAGAAAGGCATCAAACACGGTGATACCGTCAAAGTTAGCTCTAATCGTGGTTACATCAAAGCGAAAGCGGTTGTCACCAAACGTATTCGTACCCTGAATGTACACGGTCGTGAAGTAGATACTATCGGTATTCCGATTCATTGGGGCTTTGAAGGGGCTGCGAAGAAAGGCTTTATTGCCAATACGTTGACACCATTTGTTGGTGATGCGAACACACAAACGCCTGAGTTCAAAGCGTTCCTGGTTAATATAGAAAAGGTGTAAGGGAGAAATCATGTCATTGCAAACTCAAGACATCATTCGTCGCTCTGCCACAAATTCTTTTACTCCTGCACCACGGGTGCGGGATGACCAAGAGGGCGTTGCAAAACTGATTGATGTAACAACATGTATCGGTTGTAAAGCTTGTCAGGTGGCCTGTTCTGAGTGGAACGATATTCGTGACGAGATCGGTTATAACGTTGGTGTTTATGATAACCCGGCGGATTTAACCGCTAAATCATGGACCGTGATGCGCTTCTCAGAAGTTGAAGAGAACGGCAAACTGGAATGGCTGATTCGTAAAGATGGTTGTATGCACTGTGCTGATCCGGGTTGCTTGAAAGCTTGTCCAGCCGAAGGGGCGATTATCCAGTATGCAAATGGGATTGTTGATTTCCAGTCTGAACACTGTATCGGCTGTGGCTACTGTATCGCGGGTTGTCCGTTCAATGTGCCACGGATCAACAAAGAAGATAACCGGGTATATAAGTGCACTCTGTGTGTTGACCGCGTGAATGTCGGCCAAGAGCCTGCCTGTGTGAAAACCTGTCCGACTGGCGCAATCCATTTTGGCAGTAAAAAAGCCATGAAGGATTTGGCGGCTGAACGGGTGAGTGAGTTGAAAGGCCGTGGTTATGAGAATGCGGGTCTGTACGATCCTGATGGTGTTGGGGGTACCCATGTGATGTATGTACTTCACCATGCTAACAAGCCACAGCTATATCATGGCCTACCGGACAATCCCGCGATCAGCCCGACCATCACCTTCTGGAAAGGTATCTGGAAACCGCTGGCCGCGGTGGGATTTGCTGCCACATTCGCTGCCAGCCTCTTCCATTATGTGGGAATTGGACCAAACCGGGTAACGGAAGAAGACGAGGAAAATGCGCGTCGTGATACCGAGCCTTCACAGAAGTCAGCCAATGGGGAGGAGCCGCGATGAAAGGCAGGAAAGATATTATTATCCGTCACTCACCGGTTGAGCGAGTAAACCACTGGGCGGTGGTGCTCTGTTTTCTATTTACCGCCATTAGTGGATTAGGATTCTTTTTCCCCTCTTTTAACTGGCTGATGAATATCTTCGGTACGCCGCAATTGTCACGGATTTTGCATCCATTTGTCGGTTCAGCGATGTTTATTTTATTTATCTTTATGTTTTTCAGATATTTTAAACATAACTTTATCGACAAAGATGACATTATATGGCTAAAAAACATCCATAAGATTGTAAAAAATGAGGAAGCAGGTGATATTGGTCAATATAACTTAGGTCAAAAAGGGGTTTATTGGTCTATCAGTATTTTCCTGATATTACTCGCTGTCAGTGGTGTTATTATTTGGCGCCCCTATTTTGCTGATCTCTTCTCTATTCCGATAATTCGAATTGCGCTTCTCATTCATTCAATGTCAGCTATTGGTTTAATCTTGACGATTATGATTCACGCTTATGCGGCATTCTGGGTGAAAGGAACTCTTCGAGCAATGGTTGAAGGTTGGGTAACCCGTGGATGGGCGAAGAAACATCACCCACGTTGGTATCGTGAAGTAATGAAACAAGAACAACAAGAAGAGAAACGTTAATGCGTTTCGAATATAATCATCAAAGCAGGATAATCATATCCTGCTTATTGTTGATTAAGTATTATACCCGTCATCTTTCAAGTTGCCTCTTTGTTGGCTGCACTCGCTCACCCCAGGAACATAGTTATCTATGTTCCTGGGGATTCACTCCCTTGCCGTCGCGATGCATCTTGAAATCCATAGGGTATAGGTTTAATATTTTTATTTAATTTATTCTTTTATCATAAATCTTTAAATTAAATTCACTTTCTATTTTAATCTATATATTTCTTTAATATAAAAAAGCATCAAAAAATTTTGATGCTTTATTTTATATATTCACGACTCAAAAACACAATATCATATAATCATCTTTGGGAATAATCTGTAGTTCCTACAATTTATTTTATCCGTAGTTTGATAAATGAATATGGTGAATATGATTGATCTATAACTTTAGTCTCTTGAACGACAAATCCAGCTTGGTTAGCCAGATATTCGAATTCAGTAAAACTACGTTCTTTCCCTGAAAATAACACATCCATTAATATATCGAAAGATCTAGAAAATTCTGGCTCTTTCACCATATTTATCAATAACAGAGATGAATTTTTATCCATTGCTTTGCGGAAATTCTCCAAAATGAGTATTGAGTCACTATCGGACCAATTATGGAGAATATTTTTTAAAATATACAAATCATAACCCGATGGAACTGACTTTAGAAAATCTCCATTGATAAAATCTATATTGTCAGAAACGGGAAGTTCATTATATCTATCCAACACAGCGTAATATTTTCCTTTTACCTTTTCACTGATTCTTGCTAAAAGTTCCCCTTCTCCCCCTCCAACATCTAATATTCTATTGTGCTGATTAAAATCATAAATACCAAGTAACTTCCCAACGATTAAATTTGAGACTCTTGTCATTAAAGCATCAAAATTTGATTTGAGAAATTTGTTACCATCCAGATATTCAAAGAATGGCTTGCCATGTGCCATTTCAAATGCCGATTTGCCATCATCTTCAAATAGGGATTTTCCATACATTAACCAAGCGTTACTGTAATATGAGCAAATTTCAAGCTTTATCATGAATGACTCAAAACTTTCAGGATCGGCAAAAACATGACACTCATCAGAAAGCCTGAATTTATTATCGTTACTAACCAATACTCCCATT
Organism: Photorhabdus sp. RM96S; assembly: GCF_042879335.1. NCBI lineage: Bacteria > Pseudomonadati > Pseudomonadota > Gammaproteobacteria > Enterobacterales > Morganellaceae > Photorhabdus > Photorhabdus sp. RM96S. The sequence goes on from NZ_JBHFKT010000019.1 coordinate 66,346, forward strand.
TCAACTAAGAAATCACATAATCGACTAAACCGAGCATAATTAACACCAGATTTACGGGAAAGCTCGCTTATATCGACATAAACTCCATCTTTAAAGTGAGTAGATAATCCGGTATCAACAAAAGCATGAATTGCAGCTGATCTTCTATTTGATGCAATCAGTTCAGTTAGCATTAAGCCATCCTTTATATCTGTATACCCGTCATCTTTCAAATTGCCTCTTTGTTGGCTGCACTCACTCACCCCGGTCACATAGTTATCTATGCTCCCGGGGATTCGTTCCTTTGCCGTCGCGATGCATCTTGAAATCCATAGGGTATATATTATGAAAAAATTAAGTATTTTATCCAAAATCCAAGAAATAGCATGATGATAAATTGGATATCGCAACAACCTATTTAAAACAAAATGTAATTATTAACTTTGTTACCTTTTCATGTAAAGATACAATTCACTTTGCTTTCGTATTGTTAAAAGCAAGCTACCAGATTATATTAAATTGGATAAAAAGAAATGACAAAGATCACAATTAGCTCTTCTCAGAATTCTTGATAATTAAATATAAAAAAATCACGCAGTATATATATTACTATTTACATTCATTTATAGAAGAAATAAATAATTATAAAACCTGAAAAATTATAAGGTATTTTTTAAACGTATTATTTCAGCAACAGGAGAAAAACGTCAATGAGTTCCTCTTCAAAGATCATCAATGAAAGGTAGTCATATCCTACCCATTGTTAATTAACTGCCTATCCCAATAGGGCTATTGGGATAGGCACTAAGTTTAATTCAATAAGATAAGATAAAAATATGGCATCAGATATTTTGATGCCATACTTGTTATACCTGCTTTCAGAGACACAATATCCATATAACTATTTCTTGTGGAGTTCCATAATTATACCCGTCATCTTTCAAGTTGCCTCTTTGTTGGCTGCACTCGCTCACCCCGGTCACATAGTTACCTATGCTCCCGGGGATTCACTCCCTTGCCGTCGCGATACATCTTGAAATCCATTGGGTATATCTGTAATTTATTTTACACCTAGCTCTATAATTGAATATTTTTCATTTATATCTTTGATATCTTTAACGACAAACCCTGCTTGGTGAGCCAAATCCTCTAATTCATTCAAATAACGCTCTTTTCCTAATAATAGTACATCCATTAATATATCCGTAGAGTCAATTATTTCTAATTTTAATTTTCTCACCATACCTATTAACAAAACAGTTGCATTATCATCCACAGCTTTTCGGCAATTCTCTAAAATCAGTATTGCGTTATTATCAGACCAATTATGGATAATATTCTTTAAAATATATAAATCATAACCAGATGGAACTGATTTAAAAAAATCTCCGTTTATAAATTCAATATCTTCTAAAACAGGAATTTCATTATATCTGTCCAATACAGCGTAATGTTTTCCTTTTATTTTTTCATTTATTCTTACTAAAAGCTTTCCTTCTCCTCCTCCAACATCTAATATTCTGCTATGTTGACTAAAATCATAAACATCAAGTATTTTCTCTATTATTTTGTCCGAGTTTTTTGACATAAAAGAATCAAAATTTGATCTGAACAATTCATGATTATCCAAATATTCAAAGAATGGTTTTCCATGCGCTATTTCAAATGCCGTTTTGTTATTATTCTCATATAAGGATTTTGAATACATTGACCAAGCGTTCCAGTATTCTGGGCTAACTTCGCACCTTATCATCAATGATTCCATACTTTCAGGATCGGCAAGTGCACTGCATTCCTCAGAAAGTGCAACTCCCTCATTGCGGCTAACCAATACCCCTATTTTGATTAAATATTCACATAACCGGCTAAAGCGAGAATGATCAAGACCATATTGACAGGAAAGTTCGCTGATATTTACGCAGGCCCCATCTTTAAAGTGAACAGATAAACCCATATCAACAAAAGCATAAATTGCGGTTGATTTTCTACATGATGTAATAAGATCGATTAGCATAGCGTTATCCTTTATATCCTTTATATCCGTTATATCCGTTATATCCGTTATATCCGTTATATCCGTTATCTTTCAAGTTGCCTCTATCTATAATTTATTTTACACCTAGTTGGATAATTGAATATGATTCGTCGATATCTTTAACATCTTGAATGACAAGCCCTACTTGATTAGCCAAATATTCGAATTCCGTTAAGTCACGCTCTTTCCCTAAAGATGATACATCCATTAATATATCAAAATATTTAATTGTTTTAGACTGTGGCTTTTTCATTAAAGTTATTAATAAAATAGTTGCATTATTACCCATTGCCTTTCGGCAATTTTCTAAAATGAGTATTGCATCATTATCAGGCCAATCATGAATAACATTCTTTAGAATATATAAATCGTAACCTGCCGGAATTGATCTAAAAAAATCTCCATCTATAAAATCTATGTTTTCGTAATCAGGAAGTACATTATATCTGTCCAATACAGCGTAATGTTTTTCTTTTATCTTTTCACTCATTCTTATCAGAAGATTCCCTTCGCCTCCGCCAACATCTAATATTTTATCGTGTTGACTAAAATCATAAATATAAAATAATTTTTCAATCATTTTATCTGAATCTTTTGACATTAAGGAATCAAATTTTGATTTGAGCAATTTATTACTATCCAAATGCTCAAAGAATGGTTTTCCATTCGCTATTTCAAATGCCGATTTACCATTATTTTCAAGTAAGGATTTTGGGTACATTAACCAAGCGTTCCAGAGATCTGAGTTAAATTCCCACTTTGCAATTAATGATTCCATACTCTCAGGATCGGCAAGCACACTACATTCCTCAGAAAGTGCAACTCTATCATTGCTGCTAACCAATACCCCGATTTCAATTAAGAAATCACATAATCGATTAAGTCGAGAATAATCAATACCATATTGGCTGGCAAGTTCGTTGATATCCATATAAGTGCCATTTTTAAAGTGAACAGACAAACCTGTATCCACAAAAGTATAGATGGCAATTGATTTTCTATATGATGTAATAAGTTCGGCTAGCATTAGTTGTCCTTTATATCTTTATCTTATATACCCATCATCTTTCAAGTTGCCTCTTTGTTGGCTGTACTCCCTTACCGTCGCGATGCATCTTGAAATCCATAGAGTATAAAAAAGTGAATTTTTTATCTAAAATTCAGAAAATACCATGATAATTTATTAGGTATTCTGATAACTAGAATGAGTTCATTAACTTTGCTATCTTTTCTTGGTAATATAAATGAAGATATCATTCTCCTTATTATCCAATTGGTTAACTGACTTTGGTTATGTATTTTTGGGGTTAAAATTGTTAATTATCGGGCTATATTAAACATGATAAAAAGAAATGATGAAGATTACAATTAACTCTTTTAAGGGGTTTTAAAAATCAAATAAAATAATTTAACTTAATATATTTATTTATGCTATCTAAATTATTTTCATTTCCACGAATGAACTTTCTTTCCACTTTAATATCCATATATTTTATTGATATAAAAAAGTATGTCATCAAATATTTGCACGACATACTTATTATATATTTTTTCAGAGAAACAATATCCATACAATTATATTTAAATTATTTTACCCCTAGCTGGATAATTGAAGATAATTCATCGATATCTTTAACATCTTTAATAACCAATCCTGCCTGGTTAACCAAATGCTCTAATTCCGTCAAATAACGCTCTTTTCCTGAAAATAGTACATCCATTAATATATCCAAATATATCACCATTTTAGATTGTGGTTTCTTCGTATAACTTATCAATAAAACAGTTGAACCATTATCCATTGCCTTACGGCAATTTTCTAAAATGAGTATTGCATTCTTATCAGGCCAATCGTGAATAATATTCTTTAAAAGATATAAATCATAACCTGATGGAATTGACTTTAGAAAATCTCCATTTATAAAATCTATATTTTCCAAAACAGGAATTTCATCATATCTATCTAATACAGCGTAATGTTTTCCTTTTATCTTTTCGCCCATTTTAACCAAAAGATTTCCTTCTCCTCCTCCAACATCTAATATTCTGTCGTACTGGCTAAAATCATAAATATCAAGTAGCTTTTCAATGATTTTATCTGAGATTTTTGACATTGAAGAATCAAAATTTGATTTGAGTAATTTATTACTAGCTAAATATTCAAAGAATGATTTTCCATGCTCTATTTCAAATGCCGGTTTTCCATCATTTTCAAGTAAAGATCTTGGATACATTGACCAAGCGCTCCAGCAATCTGGACTCAACTCCCATTTTACAATTAATGACTCCATACTTTCAGGATCGGCAAGTGCACTACATTCCTCAGAAAGGCTAACTTTATGGCCGTGGTTAACCAATACCCCAATTTCAATTAAAAAATCACATAATCGATCAAGTCGTGAATAATCAATACCACATTGACGGGAAAGTTCGTCTATATCTACATAAGCTCCATTTCTAAAGTGAATAGATAAACCGGTATCAACAAAAGCGTAGATTGCGGCTGATTTTCTATACGATGTAATAAGTTCGGCTAGCATTGAGTTATCCTTTATGTCTTTATCTTATATACCCGTCATCTTTCAAGCTGCCTCTTTGTTGGCTGCACTCGGTCACATAGTTACCTATGCTCCCGGGGATTCACTCCCTTGCCGTCGCGATCCATCTTGAAATCCATAGGGTATAAATAGAGTAAGTGTTTTATCTAAAATACATTAAATACCATAATGAATAATTGGATATTTCGATAACTAATATGTGATTATTATCTTTGTTACCTTTTCATCGTGAGATAATAAAAATTCCACTCTCCTTATTTGCCCATTGTTTAACTTACTTTAATAATGCATTTTTAAACAGAATTGTTAACTATCAGACTATATTAAATTCGACAAAAATAAATGACAAAGATCACAATTAACTCTTCTCAGAAACTTCCAATATAAAATAGAATTGTTTAATATAGTTATTAATCGTTTTTATTGTCAGAGAGTAAGTTTGCTTTCTATTTTAATACTTATACCCGTCATCTTTCAAGCTGCCTCTTTGTTGGCTGCACTCACTCACCCCGGTCACATCGTTATCTATGCTCCCGGGGATTCGCTCCTTTGCCGCCGCGATGCATCTTGAAATCCATAGGGTATATACATTTAATTATTAACATAAAATAAAATGTGGCATCAAATATCTTGATGCCACATTATATATATATATTTCACAATGATCGATTATAAATATAATCATCTTTGGAAATAATCCTAAACCCCTAATAATTTATTTTACCCCTAATTCTATAAATGAAAATATTTCATCTAAATCTTCATAAGATCGAATGACAAGTCCCGCTTGGCTAGCTATATCTTCGAATTCAGACAAATAACGTTGTTTCGCTGAAAATAGCATATCCATTAATATATCCACAGATTTAACTACCAAGGATTGTGGTTTTTTCATTAAGGTTATTATCAAGAGGGTTGTGTTATTATCCATCGCTTCTCGGCAATTCTTCAAAATGGATATAGCATCATTATCAGGCCAGTTATGGAGAACATTTTTTAAAATATATAAATCATAACCTGTCGGAATTGGCTTAAAAAAATCTCCGCTTATGAAATTTATACCTTCTGAAATAGGCACTTCATTATATCTGTCCAATACAGCGTAATCTTTTCCTTTGACCTGTTCACTGATTCTGATCAAAAGCTCTCCGTCTCCACCCCCCAGATCTAATATTCTGTTATGTTTATTAAAATCATAAATAACAAGCAATTCTTTAATTATTTTATTTGTGTATTTTGACATTAAAGCATCAAAATCTGATTTTAATCCCTTATTACTATCCAAATGCTCAAAGAATGATTTTCCATGCACCATTTCAAATGCCGATTTACCATTGTTTTCCAGTAAGGATTTTGGATACATTAACCAAGAATCCCAATGTTCTGAATTGATTTCATATTTTACTGTTAAGAATTCTACGCTATTAGGATCAGCAAGTGCACTGCATTCCTCAGAAAGTGCAACCCCTTGGTTGCTGCTAACCAATACTCCTATTTCAATTAAGAAATCACATAGCCGATTAAGTCTTGAATAATCAATACCATATTGACTGGCAAGTTTGTTAATATCTACATAGTCTCCATTTTTAAAGTGAATAGATAAACCAGCATCAACAAAAGTATAGATTGCAGCGGTTTTTCTATATGATGTAATGAGATCGATTAGCATTGAATTACCCTTTCTGTATTTTTAAATGAGGTTATTATATAGAACATAGATAGTACCACTATAACTAACCATATATATCCGTCATCTTTCAAGTTGCCTCTTTGTTGGCTGCACTCGCTCACCCCGGTCACATAATTATCTATGCTCCCAGGGATTCACTCCCTTGCCGTCGCGATCCATCTTGAAATCCATAGGGTATATAGTTGAAACACTTTTATCCCCAAATGTAATTATTAACTTTGCTATCTTTTCCTTATGAGATAATGAAAATTTGATTCATTTTTGACAATTGCTTACTCACTTTAATTATATGTTTTTAGCCGTAAGTAATTAACTCTCAGACTATATAAAATATGATAGAAAGAAATGTTAAAAATCACAATTAACTCTTTTTAGGGGTTTTTAAGATTAAATTAAAAGATATGCCTTAATAATATTTTTCTTTCAGAAAACTCACACAAAGAATGAATGATTATAAAAAGATTGATAACCATTTCATGAATATATTGATTATTACCGACCACATAATTTCAAGTATTATCTCTGTAGCCCAGAAACCACTTTTGATCTATGCTGAACGCTAAAAACAAGCTTAAGATTATTATCAATCTAAAAGCCCCACAGCAGGAAGATAGAACTTAATGAGTATCCACATCGTTCCTCAAGAACAGCTGAGCAAAGATCGCATCAATGAAAAAACAGCAGATTATATCCCACCATTGCTTTTTGCTAATCTGAGAAATCTTTATCAGCGTCGAGCAGAACGCCTGCAACAATTGGCAAAAGAGAGTCCATTCGTTGATTATCTTAACTTTTCAGCACAAGTTGCCCAAGCTCAGCAAAAAGCGTTGCATGATAATCCATTGAAAATGGAGATAGCAGATATCTTAGAAAAATCTGTCATTGAAGGTAAACCGCCTCTGGATTGCAAAACCTTCCAACGTACTGAACACTGGCAAAAATTACTTCACTCTCTGATAGCAGAATTACTGCCAGATGCGTCGGAACATGTTAATGCCGCTCTGGATAATCTAGAAAAAGCGCCAGAACAGGAGCTGGAACAGATGGCCGATGCTCTGCTGAAAAATGAATTCAGTAAAATCAGCCCTGAAAAAGCACTTTTTATCTGGGCGGCACTTTCCCTCTATTGGGCACAAATGGCAAATCAAATCCCAGGAAAAGCGAGGGCAGAATATGGTGAACATCGTCAGTTTTGCCCGGTTTGCAATAGTATGCCGGTCTCTAGTGTCGTTCATATCGGCACAACCAACGGGTTGCGTTATCTGCATTGTAGTTTGTGTGAAAGTGAATGGCATGTGGTACGGGTAAAATGCAGTAACTGCGAACAAACACGCGATCTTAATTATTGGTCACTGGATAGTGAACATGCCGCTGTGAAAGCGGAAAGTTGCGGCGATTGTGGTAGTTATTTGAAAATTCTCTATCAGGAGAAAGATCCGAAAGTTGAAGCTGTTGCTGATGATCTAGCTTCACTGATCCTCGATGCCAAAATGGAAGAGGAAGGTTTTGCCCGCAGTAGCATCAACCCGTTTTTGTTCCCAAATGAGTAACAATGAATTGACGGAATTGCCATGACACATAAACCATACCCATTGTACAGCCAGCTCCCCGCCATTGATCGTCTATTGCATGAGCCACAGATAGCCCCATTCGTGGAACAATATGGACAGACGTTGGTCACTGCCACATTAAGAGGAATGCAGGAGCAGGCCAGAATCAATATCAAGCAGTATCAGGTACTGCCTGATTGGTGTGATAACTGGGCCTTGGCACTTGGTCAGCAACTGGAACAGAAACAAGTTTTGGCTTTAAAGCCGGTGTTTAATCTTAGTGGTACGGTGATTCATACCAATCTTGGCCGAGCATTAATGGCAGAATCAGCGATTGAAGCGGTAACACAAGTGATGCGTTCACCTGTAACGTTGGAATATTCCCTCAATGACGCCGGACGTGGACACCGTGACCATGCTTTGGCGGATTTACTGTGCGAATTAACCGGGGCGGAAGATGCCTGTATTGTTAATAACAATGCAGCGGCGGTGTTGTTATTGCTGGCAACCGTAGCATCCGGTAAGCAAGTTGTGGTTTCTCGTGGCGAACTAGTGGAAATTGGTGGCGCATTCCGTATTCCTGATGTGATGGTTCAGGCAGGATGCCGATTAGTTGAAGTCGGCACAACAAACCGCACTCACCTGCAAGATTATCGGCAGGCGATTAATGAAGAGACCGCTCTCCTCATGAAAGTGCATGCCAGTAACTACAATATTGAAGGTTTTACCACGGAAGTGTCTGGCCGTGAATTGGCCGCTCTGGGAATAGCCTCGCAAATTCCTACTGCAATTGATCTGGGTAGCGGTTCCATGATCAATATGGCGCAATATGGCTTGCCAGCCGAACCTATGCCTCAAGATTATCTGAATCAGGGCATCGATTTGGTCACTTTCTCTGGTGATAAATTACTGGGGGGACCACAAGCTGGCATTATTCTCGGCAAAAAGCGCTGGATAGAAGCAATCCAGCGTCATCCGCTGAAACGTGCTTTGCGGGCAGATAAGATGACGCTGGCCGCTTTGGAAGCCACATTGCGGTTATATCAGCGCCCCGAACAGCTTTGCCAACAGTTGCCAACGTTACGTCTGTTAACCCGTTCACAACAACAAATGCATGATATGGCACAACAGCTATTACCTCAGCTTCAAGCACATTACGGTGACCAATTTATTGTTCGTGATGAACCCTGTTATTCACAGATTGGCAGTGGTTCACTGCCGGTTGATCGTCTGCCGAGTTGGGCTTTGACTTTCGCTGCCGTTGATGGTCAGGGGAGCTCGTTAGAGCGGTTGGCCCGGTGCTGGCGTGGATTAGCGAAACCCGTTCTTGGTCGTATCTCTGGCGGACGTTTATGGCTGGATTTACGCTGTCTTGAAGATGAAAAAGCACTATTGCAGGCACTATTGCTGTAATTTTCTGAAATACAATAATTTTCTGAAACTATTATGATTTTTGCCACCGCGGGCCATGTTGATCATGGTAAAACCACACTTATTCAAGCGATTACCGGCGTTAATACAGCCCATTTACCGGAAGAGAAAAAGCGTGGGATGACCATCGATTTAGGTTATGCCTATTGGCCGCAACCGGATGACTCTTCGGTTGGTTTTATCGATGTGCCCGGACATGAGAAATTCCTCGCTAATATGTTGGCAGGGATCGGAGGTATTGATCATGTTTTATTAGTGGTTGCCTGTGACGATGGGGTAATGGCTCAAACGAGAGAACATTTAGCTATTCTGAGTTTGATTGGCCGCCCGGCCATGACCGTTGCGCTCACTAAAGCAGATCGAGTGGAATCGCAACGAATAGTTGAAGTCCGCCAACAAATTGAACATCAACTGGCAATGCAGGGTTGGAGCGAGTTCCCTCTGTTTGTAACGGCTGCGGCGGATGAAGAAAGTATTGTCCCTTTGAGGCAGCATCTGTTGCAGTTGCATCAGCAAAATAAGCAGCATGAAAAATTACATCAGCGTTTTCGTCTAGCGATAGATCGCGCTTTCAGTGTAAAAGGAGCGGGTCTGGTCGTAACGGGAACAGCATTGGCCGGCCGGGTCAGGGTGGGAGATACCCTCTGGCTAACCGGCCGGGATCAGCAAGTCAGAGTACGTGGCTTGCATGCTCAGAATCAACAGGCCGATACGGCTCAAGCCGGGCAACGTATTGCACTGAATATTACTGGTGATGTGAGTAAAGAACAGGTTTCCCGTGGTGATTGGCTACTTTCCCACAAACCCTTTGAGCATGTAGAAAAGGTATTGGTGGAAGTAGAAACTGATGAACCTTTGCGAAACTGGCAACCAATTCATATTCATCATGCTGCCAGCCATATAACGGGGCGAATTTCATTACTAAATCAACTTTCTGATAAGCCTCTGCTGGCTGAATTGACGCTTGATAGCCCATTGTGGTTGGTTGAGAATGACCGGCTGATATTGCGAGATATCAGTGCCAAAAAAACAGTTGCTGGTGCGCGAGTGATAAATCTAAATTCCCCCCGTCGTGGTAAGCGCCAGCCAGAATTTTTGCATTGGCTCACTCGGCTTGCCAAAACATCAGATCATGCAGCTAATTTAGCGCTCCATTTGCCACGAGGTGCACTTTCTCTCAACCACTTTTCTTGGGCACGTCAGTTAACGGAAGCAACTCTCCACCAGCTACTCATTGATAAGGATGTGATTATTGCCAATGGTATGGTGTTATCACAGAACAATGCCAGATTAGCAAAGCAGAAATTACTACAAGTTTTGGCTGAATATCACCAGCAACATGTCGATCAACTGGGTTTAGGCAGAGCACGTCTGAAACGGATGGCGCTGCCAACGCTGGATGAAGCGCTAGTTTACACTTTGATAGATGCATTGCTCAGTGATGGACAGCTAAAGCAATTACGAGGTTGGTTATATCTTCCTAAACACGGTTTGTCTTTTAGTGATGAACAGGCAAAATTATGGCAACGAATAGCCCCCTATTTCACAGATGATCCGTGGTGGGTACGCGACCTGGCTGCTGATTTAAAAGAAGAAGAGGCAACAGTCCGCAATTTGTTGAAAAAATCCGCTCAATTGGGGCATATTATCGCGATTGTTCCTGATCGTTATTATTGTAGCCAACGAATTCAACAATTCGCGGAGCTAATTCGCCAATTTAATCAAGATTATGGTGCAATTACCGCTGCGGATTTTCGTGATCAACTCGGTATCGGTCGTAAATTGGCTATTCAGATATTGGAATTTTTTGATCGCAGTGGTTTTACTCGTCGTTGGGCTGAGTCGCATATTCTCAGAGATAATGAGCTATTCTGATGATTTTTTTATTTAAAATATAGATGATTTCGGCAAAATCACCGTCTTGTTTCATCGATTCAACTGATCTGTGTTATTTTGCCAACCGTGGACCATCTATTAATTGGATTCAATACGATATGAAAAAGAAGATAATATCGGGTGTTTATCTGGGATTATTGTTTATTGCAACTTTAATACTGGTTTTTGAAAAAAGTGAAGATATTTACCCGGCACTGATCGCTGTCGGCGTGTTTGGTGTGATATTTGGCCTCGTGTTTTTTGTGTCAGCCCGGTTACTGTTTTCTACGGCCTTTACCGGAACACTGTTTATTATCTTTAAGTTCCTCAATCAGATAAAAGTGCATTACTACAAAGAACAGTTGATGTTCTCCGATCTAAACTTGATGTTTGATCCTGCCAATCAGGAAACATTACGCCACTATTGGCTGGCCGGTTTAGGCGTTGTCGCTATGTTTATCTGGTTGATTTTTAACATGACGCTGAGTTGGAAAAAATCATCTCCCCTCCGTGGATTCAAATGGCGTACTGTCGGCTTGGTTCTGGCGGCGTTCTGTACATGGGAAGTGAGCGCTACTGCCAATGCATTCAGAGCGCAGTGGGAATCTTCACTACCAAAAGGACGTGGTACAGTCACCAATATGGTGATGTCGGCTAAAGATGCCAAATATCATGCGCCTCAGTTTGGGCAATCATCCGATTATTTTCTACAACAGGCTAGGAATATTGTTCTGCCTGTACCGCAGTCAGCGATTAAACCTGACGTGGTGATGTTATTACAGGAATCCACCGTGACTCCGCATATCTATCAACTGCCTGATGATACCCGCTTACCTAATCTTTATATGTTTCAGCGGGATTTGGGTGTCAGCGCACAAAGTCCAATGCGGGTGCAAACTTTCGGTGGTGGTACCTGGTTATCTGAATTTTCTGCTCTGACGGGCTTAAATACAGATGATTTTGGCTCACGTAAAAATGCGGTTTTTTATTTTATTGTTGATCACCTGAAATACAGCTTGTTCCGTGAAATGAAACAGAATGGCTATTACACGGTTGTTTTGACGCCATTTAATAAATCTTCTTATCATTCCGGTCATGCCTATCAGACTCTCGGCGTTGATCGCATTATTCAGCCACAGGAATTGGGATATCCCGCCAGTCTCGATAAAAATCTGTGGACTATCTCTACCCAAGAGATGTTGGGCTATGTGAAAGAAATTTTGGCACAGGAAACGAATAAGCCGCTCTTTATTTTCTCACTGACTATGTATGAACACGGCCCATATGATGAAGATCATGCTGATGATTACGGGCTTGCCGGACATGTAAAAAATTCACAGGCAGTGGGTAAGTTCAGTCACTACATGGAGAAAATCAAAGCTTCTGATCCGGCAATCAAAGATTTCAGTGAGTTTGTTGCTAAACGGGAAAAGCCAACCATGTTCCTCTACTTTGGTGATCATCAACCCAATATCAGCCTAAATCAGTACAATGGCGTATTTTCAAATCCGGGTCATATCACCCAATTTACTATGCGGGATAACTTGCACCAGGGAGCATCTATTCAGACTGATGAACTGACGGATATTTCATTCCTCGGTAGCATGATTATGGAGAGAGCTAAACTGGATGCTTCACCTTTTTATCGCGCGAATATGACAATGCGTCATCTCTGCCGGGGAGCGTTGGATGATTGTCAGGATAAAGCGCTGGTGGAAAGTTATAAACACTATATTTATCAGCAACTAGACGTTGCAGGTAAAAAGTAAGTTATACCCGTTATCTTTCAAGCTGCCTCTTTGTTGGCTGCACTCACTCACCCCGGTCACATAGTTACCTATGCTCCCGGGGATTCGCTCCCTTGCCGTCGCGATGCATCTCGAAATCCATAGGGTATATATACCCATAATGTGAGTAGGTGCCATATTTATATGGCACTTGCTGTAGATAAAAAGGCGTTAGCCGATAATGGCCCTCAGCCTCAATAAACAGTGAAAAGTTTTTTGCATGGCCGTCTGTGGCAGCCAACAGCCAAAACAATACTTGGATCTTCATAAATTCATAACGGTCAGTCTCGGCTTTAACCGAACCCAAGAGGCAGGACATGATCTCGGGAATCCCAGGGCCACCATGACTCTCACACTTTTTCGCCGAAGGTTAGCACTTTCTCTAGTTCCACCTCGGATAAGGGCTTATATTCAATCCTCTTGATTGGCTTTGGTGAATAAATACTCCAACCCGATAACCGTTCATGTAGACATCCAGTGCTGCCATTACCACTCCTCTTTCCACACCGGGTCCGACGTTGTGCAATCATCTTCCACTGACGAATTTATCTTAGTAACGTTTCTTGGCCGGATATCGAGTTCTAAATTCAACGCCGACATAATCTTAAAGAAGGTCTCCAGCTTGGTAGAATCTGGGTGTAGCTCAAAGCTTGATACCGTGTCCTGCCGAATACCCACTTTGCTTGCCACTTTGCCCTGAGAAAGTTTTTGAGTAAGCCTGATATCTTTTAAATATACGCTAAGTTGTTTCGAGTTAGTCACTTTCATATTGAGATCAACCAATTTGAAAAGTTAACCTCATTGTTACACGCTATGACAGGTAAATCAATTTTTACACGCTACAGCCGGTAAATATAGTTTTACCTGTTATAACCGGTAAATAAAAACATATTATTAGTGACAAAGTGAAATATCCTTAACATACTTATTTGGTGCCATCCATGATGATTTACTACAGATTAAATATCCCTCAGATTTCAATTCATCATCAACATAAAAAGATACAAATAAAGTAAGAATAAATCCAATTATCGATACACATGAAATATAATCCCCAATTTTACTATTAAGACGTTTCACCTTACCCAATGATATTCTATATAAAATAAAAGAAATATAAATCAACACAGGACTAAACCAAATAGCTCCCGCGCTTTTCCATGAGAATGTAATAACACTATCATGCTTAAAAAAATCGATATAATTATTCAATGAAAAAAATATAGATAACACTGCCATAAAAAGAAGTAATAAAATTCCAGAATATAATTTGGCTTTATTTTCATTTATATTATCCACGACTAAACCTACCCCACATATTAAAAAACTGATCCGGATGATATGGTGTCGGATTTGTTTTTTTATTTTTTATATTTTATATTATCGTTTCACTAATTTTAAAGTGGTCATCTAACCAATATAAAGCAAGAGAAGTTAAAAACCCAATCGCAAAAACGCCAAGAGCTACAAGCATAAGACTTCCCCCTAAAGCTAAAATTGGAGAAACGATTAGAGTATTAGTAGCCGTAGCAATACCTATTGAGATAGCTAATTTTGCACCATCAATTGTTAAATTAACGAATAAATCAACCAATCCATATTCATCTTTAAATATTAACTCAACTAGTCTATATGCGGCTGAGAATACTATACCGAATCTAGCGCCTTGGGCAATTCCAGCTTCAATACCTAGCGTACCTACCCCAAAAGACACTATACCCAATGGATTTCAAGATGCATCGCGACGGCAAGGGAACGAATCCCCGGGAGCATAGATAACTATGTGACCGGGGTGAGTGAGTGCAGCCAACAAAGAGGCAACTTGAAAGATGACGGGTATATACGTGGATTATTAGCCAGATATCTTGTAGCGTTTAAATAGTTTCTTACACTAGGGTAACCTGATAACTTTATATATCTTCTTCCATCCTTACCAAAATACTCTGTTGCTTCCACACAGAAACTTCTTAAATCATTTACTATTCTTGCCACCCCAAAAGAATCATGGATATTACCAGAAAATGATGAAGCTGGATCAACATATGAATAAAAGGTTTTAATATTATTTTTCCATGAATTATAGAAATTATGATCTAGTGTTTTCATATAATCTATAGCTTCATCTTTTGTCAATAAAGCAATAACTTCTTGGTTTAGTTTAAATTGATGTTCCAATTCCAATAGCATACGGTTATATTTTTGCTCTTCTATTTGCTTCTTAAAATCAAGATGATCTTCTAATCTGTAATCATTATCAACAAATGTTTTTAACCGTGGGTCATACTTCATCTTGTAACTCCATCTATATTATATACCCGTCATCTTTCAAGTTGCCTCTTTGTTGGCTGCACTCACTCACCCCGGTCACATCGTTATCTATGCTCCCGGGGATTCGCTCCCTTGCCGTCGCGATCCATCTTGAAATCCATTGGGTATATAGCTTATTGAAATTTTATTTCATATTTTATCGGACTTAGCTATTTTTTCTTTAATTTTTCTGAATTGTTGGGAACTGGATCAAGTTTCCCTGTTGAGGATTGACACTCTGTTTTAATCTGTTCGATAAGATGATAGGTGGCTGCAATTGCGTTTGGCAAAAATCTTCCTGAGGCAACCGCATTATCCAACTGTTATCAGATGAATACTTGCGATCAACATGCACAGATATTCATTCTATTTGCAAATAGTCTAGAACGTTTACCAACGCAACTACAGTCTTTCTTGCAGTACGCATATAAATTAGCTAATTTAGCTAAATTAGCTAGATGTTCGATGGTAAAGGTTATGATAAACGAACAAGATATTTACGAAAGGATCAAGCAGGTTTTAGCGAATGCGCCACGCAATCAGTACACGGCTGAGCTGCATCTACAAATGATTAAGTATGCCGATGAGCTGAAGAACATTACAGCTAAAGACTTTTGTGAAGGTGTTGGGCTTACCCAAAGTTTTGGCACTGAGTTTAGTAAAATGCGCAATTTGACGCAGCGTTTGAAAACCGCAGGACTTAATACGGATCTGCTTTAAGACAATTTTGTCGATGTAAATTACCAAAGCCTGAACGATGAATATGCCTGTATAAGTGGAGTATAAGTATGACTATTCAGACCAATAAGTACGCTAAAGCACGCTTTTTCAAGTGTGCATTGCAGGTAAATTCTTCAGGCTACATAAAATATCGGGGGCAGCAACAGGCGCTTTCTGAAGATGACTATAACCAGCAATTGTTAAATGCTGCGCTAGAGATGGAAATTAAAGTCATTGGCCTAGCTGATCATGGGTCGGTGAATGGTTTTGAAAAGATCAGAGATCTCTTTGCACAATATGGAATCGTGGTGTTTCCCGGCTTCGAAGTTGCCTCTAGTGAGAAAATTCACTTCGTTTGCTTGTTTGATGAATCAGAGTCAGCTGATCAGATAAAAATGCATTTGGGGGCATTGGGTGTGGATATAAACCAGCCGGAAGCCCCAGTGCAGAAATCTGCTACGGATATTATTAATTACGTAAACGCTCAGGGTGGTTTCATTTTCGCGGCCCACTGTACCAATGATGATGGCGTGTTAAAGCGGCGGATGAATCATATTTGGCAACATAATGGGCTGTTGGCTGCTCAGATCCCAGGTTCAATTGAGGACTTAAAGGGTGTAGAGAGCGACTTTTATCGTAAAGTTTTCCTGAATAAGGATGATAACTATCGCCGCGAACGGGAAATGGCTGCCATCAATGCCGCTGATGTGGCGAAGCCTGAAGCTATTAAAGCTGATGGCGCTTCTTGTTTAATTAAAATGACCAAGCCCTGTTTCACTTCTTTCAAGCAAGCTTTTTTAGATGCTGGCTCCAGAGTGCGGCTAAATTCAGACAAACCGGAAAACTATGCGTCAGCTATCGAACGTATTCGTTTTGTCGGTGGCTATCTTGATGGTATGGATATTGAATTATCAGATCACTTAAACGCGGTGATTGGTGGTAGAGGTACGGGCAAATCAACCCTGCTGGAGTGTATTCGCTATGCTTTTGGTTTAGAACCTTTTGGTAAAGCATCGAAAGCTCAGCATGACGCTATTGTAAAAAATAACTTAGGTATCGAAAAAGGTATGGTTGAAGTAAGTGTTCGCTCTGCAACCATGCATGGCCGCATATTTACGGTGAGCCGCAAATATGGAAACCAGCCAGTGGTGAATGAAAACGGCAGAATTTCACCTTATCACCCCGAAGATTTACTGCCTGGCGTTGAGCTGTACGGTCAGAATGAAATTTATGAAATGACTCGGGATGAGCAAAGCCGAAACCTACTTATTAAACGATTCTTGGAAAGTGAGCACGAACAGTTTGAGAAGGCCATAGTCAAAGTGCTAATGAGCCTTAAGGATAATCGTGAAACCATTATTCGTGCGCTTAGCCAAAAAGCAGATGTTGAGGCAGAAGTTGAGCGCTTACCCAAGTTATTGGATCAGGCTAAACAATTCCAAGCGCTGGGTATTGATGAAAAGTTGAAAGTGATTCCAAAGCTGGAAAAGGAAAAACAACTGAGTGGAAGAGTTAATGAAGAAATTACTCAAGTGAAAGAAGCTATCAACATCTTAAAAGACAGTTTGCCAGATACGGTATTTTTAAGCGATGCCAGCTTAGAAGGATTGCCACACTTAGATCTTTTAAAACAAAAGCGTCAAGTTTTGGAAATGTTAAAGAATTCTTTAACTCAATGTTTAATCCAGGTTGAGGAGCTCTCCAGTAAAGCCTTGAGTGATTTACTTCCTCTACAGCAACAACTGTCGGAAAGGTTGCGAGCGGAAGAAGAACAACTTGAAAATGCGTTTAAAGACATACCTACAAGTCAGGGTAAAACGGGTCGGCAGATTGGTGCTGAATATCAAACCTTACTAAAGCAAATTGAACAGATTCGCCCAAAAGAAACTGCCTTGCAAAACCGACAAACCCAACTCAACGAGCTCTATAGTCAGCGGAAGAAACTATTGCTTGAGTTAGATCAGCAGACCAGTACACGTGCTAGCACCATGCAGAAATCGGTTAAACGGCTCACTCGCAAGTTGGATCAAAAGGTACGCCTTAGCCTGAATTCTAAAGGTAACCGCCAAGAATTAGTGAATTTCCTGAGTGATTGCAATTTGGAAGGTGTTGGGCAGGCAAGACTAGCGTGGGTTTTAGAGGGTGAGTTCACACCAGCTAATCTTGCTGCCACTATTCGCCAAGGTGAGGCTGAATTAACCTCTAATTTCGGTATATCTAATTCCGTTGTACGAGCGTTAAGCCGTTTGCCTGAGCGTAAACTGCTTGAGCTAGAAGAGTTGCTGCTTCCCGATACAATAGCGATTGAGCTGAATATAACTCACGGTGAACGGGAGGCCGTTTTCCGCCCAATTGGGGAACTATCGACCGGCCAACAATGTACGGCGATTTTACACCTATTGCTATTGGACAACCAAGATCCGCTTATCCTTGATCAGCCGGAGGATAACCTTGATAACGCCTTTATCGCTGAGCGTATAGTTGCTGAGCTGCGCAGAGCCAAGCTGAGCCGACAGTTCTTGTTCGCAACCCACAACGCCAATATTCCGGTATTTGGTGATGCGGAATGGATTGGTGTGCTGAGTGTGGAAGATAACAAAGGGTTGATCCTACCAGAACAGCAGGGTGCGATCGATATGCCAAAAGTGCAAAAACTAGCGGCAGATATATTGGAAGGTGGTAAGAGTGCGTTTAATCAACGCCGTGAAAAGTACGGCTTTAACTAAATGCTTTACTTCCTTGGGAGAGAACGATGTTAAAAACAGAATTGTTGGAAATTATTGCCAATGGCGAAAATTCAGGTGTGGAGTTTAAGCGAGATGATATACGTCCTGAGCAGTTAGCCAAAGAAGTTGTTGCCATGGCCAACTTTCAAGGGGGACGGGTACTGCTAGGTGTGGAAGATGACGGCACTATTAGTGGCGTGCAAAGGCATGATCTTGAAGAGTGGGTTATGAATGTCTTTCAGGGCAAAATTCATCCGATGATGCTGCCGTTTTACGAAGAAGTGAAATTGGATGATGGCAAACTGGTTGCTGTCGTTAGCTTTCCCATCGGCATTTCGAAGCCCTACATCGTTCGCCATAGCGGAAAAGAGGAAATCTATATTCGTATTGGGACAACATCGAGGCTAGCAACTAGAGAGCAGCAGATACGATTGTTTGAATTGGGTGGAATACTGCATACCGAAGTAATGCCTGTGCCTCGTACAGATATGAGTTGTTTGGATGACGCTCGCCTAACCAATTATGTAAAGGATATCTTACGAGATCCCGATGTACCTAAAACGCCTGATGAATGGCAAGCAAGGCTACTTGGACTGGGTTTTTTAACCGAAGCCGCAGGCAATGTTTGCTGCACAATAGCTGGCTTGGTGTTATTTGGTAAAAGCCCGAGACGCTATCTCAAACAAGCGGGTTTACGGGTCATGGTATTTCATGGTGAAGATAAGGAATACCAAGCTGCATTGGATGACATCATTGATGGCCCAATGGTCGGGCGCTGGGATCTTGAAAATGGTGATAAACGGCTAGTCGATGGTGGCGTTATTGAAAGATTCATGGAGGCTATGAGTCCCTTTATTTCTCAAGAGTCTGATCAGGTGAATGAAGAGTTAAGGCGAGAGACACGGTGGTTTTATCCACTTGAGGCCGTTAGAGAAGCATTGGTCAATGCGCTGGCGCACCGCGATTGGACACGTTTTGTTGAAATTGAGGTATCTAGTTATTCTGACCGGCTTGAAGTCATTAGCCCAGGCTCTTTACCAAACTCCATGACGGTAGAAAAAATGAAAGCAGGACAGCGTTCACCCAGAAATATCATTGTTATGGAAGTATTACGTGATTATGGCTATGTCGATTACCGAGGAATGGGTGTGAGGACCAAAATTATGCCACTAACGAAAGCGTTAACAGGTAAAGATCCTGAGTTTGATTTGACAGACGATCATTTAAAAACAATCTTGTTCCGGTAACAGATGTTGTGGCTGTTGGAACAGCGTATACCGCACTGTATTTGGCGCTTTTAAAACAGCGCCATTTTTTTAAAAGCAATCGGAAAACGACTTTGCAATGCGCGATGGAATTCCGGTAAAACGGATCAAAGCGAAGTAAATGGGTTTTGAAGCGTTACACTTTAAAAATGACCACTTCACTTACCAATACAAAAACTCGAAAAAATCCGTCCTAGCAGATCATCGGAAGTAAATTCACCCGTGATCTCACTCAATGCCTGCTGCGCCAGACGCAGCTCTTCTGCCAGCAATTCACCCGAACGGGCAACCACCAATTGTTCATAGCCCTGTTGTAAATGTTCCGCTGCGGTATTTAATGCTTGTAAATGGCGACGACGAGCCAAGAAACCACCTTCGGTATTACTGCTAAAACCCATCGTCTCTTTCAGATGATCACGCAATAAATCGATGCCTTCACCACTACGGGCAGAAAGTCTAACCAGCGAGTAACCACTTACTTCTGCAATACTTGTCTCTTCATCAGTCATATCTGTCTTATTACGAACGACTGTGATAGGGAGCGATTTAGGCAGACGAGCCATAAATTCAGGCCAGATTTCCACAGGTTCAACCGCGTTCGTTGTCGTGCTATCTACCATAAACAGTACACGATCAGCCTGCTCAATTTCCTGCCAAGCACGCTCAATACCAATACGCTCAACTTCATCACTGGCTTCACGCAAACCTGCGGTATCAATAATATGCAACGGCATACCGTCAATATGGATATGTTCACGCAGCACATCACGAGTCGTGCCTGCAATATCCGTCACAATCGCCGCTTCACGGCCTGCTAATGCATTAAGTAGACTGGACTTCCCTGCATTAGGGCGACCGGCAATAACAACTTTCATCCCTTCACGTAAAAGGCTGCCCTGACGAGCCTGAGCACGTACACGCCCAAGCTCAGCCATCACTTCAGCCAATTTGGCCTCGATTTTCCCATCAGAAAGGAAATCAATCTCTTCATCTGGAAAATCAATAGCCGCTTCTACATAGATTCGTAAGTGAGTAAGTGCTTCCACCATCTGGTGAACTTGAGTCGAAAAAGCGCCCTGTAAGGAATTCATCGCTGAACGGGCAGCCTGCTCCGAACTGGCATCGATCAGGTCAGCAATGGCTTCCGCCTGAGCTAAATCCAGTTTGTCATTAAGAAAAGCGCGTTCAGAAAACTCACCAGGATTAGCGATTCGCACACCTGGCAGAGTCAGAATACGTTTAAGTAGCAAATCGAGAATAACCGGCCCACCATGCCCTTGAAGCTCCAGTACATCTTCTCCGGTAAATGAATTGGGTCCCGGAAAGTAAATAGCAATCCCCTGATCAAGTATCTGACCATCTACATCACGAAATGGCAGATAATCTGCATAACGAGGTTTGGGTAATTTATCTAATACCACCTCAGCTACCTGTGCAGCTTTCGGGCCGGAAACACGCAAAATGCCAACCCCTCCTCGTCCTGGTGGGGTAGCCTGAGCAACAATCGTATCCGTGGTATTCATGGTTATCTCTCTATTGACTTTTTCGCTCAAATTGCTTTTTAACTCAAATAGTTAAGGCGGTCAATGACCGCCTTTCCCGTGACAACGGCCAGCATATTCTGGCTGAAGCTATACCCGTCATCTTTCGAGTTGCCTCTTTGTTGGCTGCGCTCACTCACCCCAGTCACATCGTTATCTATGCTCCCGGGGATTCGCTCCCTTGCCGACGCGATGCATCTTGAAATCCATAGGGTATATGTTTTATTTCGCTGGCTTTTTCTCGCGACTATGCAAACCGCGTTTTTCCAGCCCACGATAAATTAATTGCTGCTGAATAATTGTCACCAAGTTACTGATGATATAGTACAGAACCAGACCTGATGGGAACCACAGGAAGAATATGGTAAATATGACTGGCATATAGGTCATAATCTTCTGTTGCATCGGATCAGTAATTGTTGTCGGAGACATTTTCTGGATAATGAACATGGTTACACCCATCAGCAACGGCAGGATGTAATAAGGATCTTGTGCAGACAAATCATTAATCCAGCCAGCAAATGGCGCATGACGTAATTCAACAGAACCCATCAACATGTAATATAAAGCAAGGAAGATTGGCATTTGAATCAACAGAGGCAAACAGCCACCCAGTGGGTTCACTTTCTCTGCTTTATACAATGCCATCATTTCCTGGCTCATACGCTGTTTATCATCACCAATACGCTCGCGCATAGCCGCCAATTTAGGCTGTAACAAACGCATTTTCGCCATTGAAGTGTATTGTGCTTTGGTCAGCGGGTACATGATACCACGCACAATAAAGGTGATAACAATGATGGAGAAGCCCCAGTTACCAATAAAACCATGCAGGAACTTCAACAGCTTAAATAATGGCTGAGAGATAAACCACAACCAACCGTAGTCTACGGACAGATCCAGATGAGGTGCTACAGCGGCCATTTCATCTTGAATTTCCGGACCAATCCACAGTGTAGAAGAGACCTTTTTTTCACTGTTAGCAGCAACAGAGATTGGTGCACTCTTATAGCCAATCGCAGCCATCTCTTTACCTAATGCGGCAGTGTAAAAAGTGCTGGTTTCATTAGCCACAGGAACCCACGCGGTAGCAAAATATTGTTGCAACATGGCAATCCAGCCACCTTTGGTGGTCACGGACAAAGATTCACCTTCAATATCGCTAAAGCTGTATTTTTTGTATTTGGTATCATCTGAAGAATAGGCTGCACCACGGTAAGTATGCAGGGCAAAGTTACTGCTGCCTGTATCACGATGCTTTGGTAGTTCAACACTCTGTTTCAACTGACCAAAAAAGGTCATCTGTAACGGTTTTTCTGTCGTGTTATGAATATGGTAATCCACACTAATCGCGTATTCACCACGTTTCAGGACAAATGTTTTGACGTAAACAATGCCATTTTTAGTGACGAAATTCATCGGGATACGCAATTCATCCTGTCCGTCAGCCAATGCATAGCTATCCTGTGCTGCGGTATACAGCGGGCGCTCACTATTCATCGGGTTATCTGGGCCATCTTTCCCCGTCAATCCGCTTTGCGCTTGATAAGTGAAAGCAGATGTTGTTTCCAACAACTTGAAGGGCTGGCTTGAACCCAGGGTATCAGGATAGGCTAACAGGTCAGCCTCTTCGATATCACCGCCACGAGTATTGATGGTCAAAGAGAGCACATCAGTTTTAACCGTGATAAGTTTACCTTTTCCACTGCCTGGTACAGCTTGATTCTCACTGCTCGGCATATCCGTTTGTTGCGTGGCCTGTACTGTCGTTGGCTGCGGATTTTTATCTGCTTCCCATGCTTGCCAGACCAAGAAAGAAACGAACAGCAAAGCGATGAGAAGAAGATTACGTTGCGAATCCATCGTTAGTGTTCTCTGTTATCGTTGTTTTTTACCGGTGGGACAGGATCATCACCACCTTCATGTAAAGGGTGGCATTTTAATACGCGTTTCACCGTTAACCAACAGCCTTTTATCACCCCAAATCGGCATAATGCCTCAATGCCATATTGAGAGCATGTAGGATTAAAGCGACAACGAGGCCCCAACAGCGGGCTTATTACCAACTGATATCCCCGGATTAATGCGATCAGGAAACGCGAGCCAAACGACAGTGACGACGCCATAATTTACCCAACGACTCCGTTAACGCACGGTTATCAAGCTCAGCAACGCCTTTCCTAACCAATACCACAAAATCCATAGGAGGCAAGTTATGTTGGTTTAAACGGAAGCTTTCACGGGCTAACCGCTTAATCCGGTTACGCTCATGAGCACGTTTAACATTTTTCTTGGCTATAGTAAGACCGATACGGGGATGCCCCAGCTCGTTCGGGCGACCAAGGATAGTAATCTCTGGCGAACTTGCCCGTTGGGGTTGCTGGAAAACATAAGTAAAATGCTTGGGAGTTAACAAGCGTAACTCCCTCGGAAAAGCGAGCTTAACCACTAGATGGTTAGCTTTATTACTTAGAAACGGTCAGACGAGTACGGCCTTTTGCACGACGGCGAGCCAGAACCTGACGACCATTTTTGGTAGCCATACGAGCGCGGAAACCATGAGAACGGTTACGCTTCAGTACGGATGGTTGGAAAGTGCGTTTCATAGCGATTTCTACCTAACTTAAGATTATTACTGATTCAGTAAATGCGTTGGCAGCCAGTGAGAAATAGACACCGATGCCTCAATCGCAACATCAATATAAAAGAAGCGGGATTGTAATAAAATGTACAGCCCTGAGTCAATTTACATAACACAAAGTTGGCCGGCTTTTCTACTGAGTTGGATGTTTACCAACACTCTGGCCCATGTGTACACCAGACCCTTCACCAAACATTATCGGTAAAAACTCTGGTATCGCACATAGGGTGCAATATTATACGGACTACTGAACAAAGCGCAACGATCACTGGCAGATCTTCGTTTTTTGTTATGATCCTTGGTCCGATTTTATTTTGAATATCGGCTTATTCTCGATCTGCATTTGGCATCCTCCATAATTCCACTACAACCCCTTTACAGCCCTTTATTTCACACACAATTTTATCCTGTGGATAAAAAGCGCTTAAACTGTGTAAAAGAATGAAGATCTATATCGTCTTTTGCGCTATGATCCCAAGCCATGATTTGGATCTTATCCTCGGATCATGGGGGAGCGATGACATTAAAAATCGCCATATACATAACAATTGATCCTTCCTCGCCATAGAGGAGTCGTTGTTTTGTACCCAATATAATGAGCTAACCACTCCGATTTCTTTAATTGTTAATTGGCCTTGTTTTAGGGGAGTCCACCGTGTCACTTTCGCTTTGGCAGCAATGTCTTGCCCGATTGCAGGATGAATTACCTGCCACAGAATTCAGTATGTGGATACGCCCCCTTCAGGCAGAGCTAAGTGGTAACACTCTGGCACTTTATGCCCCAAATCGGTTCGTTCTGGACTGGGTAAGAGAGAAGTATATCAACAATATCAATGGATTGTTGAATGACTTCTGTGGAGCAGAAGTACCATTATTACGTTTCGAAGTTGGCAATAAACCCGTTTCCAAAAACGATAGCCCACCACAAAGGGTTGTTGCTCATACGCCAGTTACACCTGCACCACAGAGCGCATCAGTACGCCCCAGTTGGGATAACACTACGGTACAACCAGAGCTCTCTTATCGCTCTAATGTTAACCAAAAACATACTTTTGATAACTTTGTTGAAGGTAAATCCAACCAACTTGCTCGTGCTGCTGCAAGACAGGTAGCTGATAATCCCGGCGGTGCCTATAACCCACTATTTCTTTATGGTGGTACGGGTTTGGGTAAAACCCACCTATTACATGCCGTAGGTAACAGTATTATGGCACGTAAGGCAAATGCCAAGGTGGTCTATATGCATTCTGAACGTTTTGTTCAGGATATGGTCAAGGCATTACAAAATAATGCAATAGAAGAGTTCAAACGCTATTACCGCTCTGTCGACGCATTACTGATCGATGATATTCAGTTTTTTGCCAATAAAGAACGCTCTCAAGAAGAGTTCTTCCACACATTCAATGCATTACTGGAAGGTAATCAACAGATTATTCTGACATCA
The DNA here is from genome assembly GCF_042879335.1 of Photorhabdus sp. RM96S. Lineage (NCBI taxonomy): Bacteria > Pseudomonadati > Pseudomonadota > Gammaproteobacteria > Enterobacterales > Morganellaceae > Photorhabdus > Photorhabdus sp. RM96S. The sequence goes on from NZ_JBHFKT010000019.1 coordinate 91,895, forward strand.
GATCGCTACCCAAAAGAGATCAATGGGGTAGAAGATCGGTTAAAATCCCGTTTTGGCTGGGGGCTAACCGTCGCAATTGAACCACCGGAACTCGAAACCCGTGTCGCTATTTTGATGAAAAAGGCAGACGAAAACGAAATCCAGTTACCAGGAGAAGTTGCTTTCTTTATAGCCAAACGTCTGCGTTCTAATGTCCGTGAGCTTGAAGGGGCATTGAACAGGGTAATAGCAAATGCCAATTTTACTGGCCGAGCGATTACTATTGATTTTGTACGTGAAGCATTACGTGATCTGTTAGCACTGCAAGAAAAACTGGTTACCATTGATAATATTCAGAAAACAGTCGCTGAGTATTATAAAATCAAGGTGGCCGATTTACTTTCCAAACGGCGCTCCCGTTCCGTTGCCCGTCCAAGGCAAATGGCAATGGCGCTGGCAAAAGAGTTAACCAACCACAGCTTGCCTGAAATCGGGGATGCCTTTGGTGGACGTGACCACACAACTGTGCTGCATGCTTGTCGTAAAATCGAGCAACTGCGTGAAGAAAGTCACGACATCAAAGAGGATTTTTCTAACTTAATCAGAACATTGTCTTCCTAGTGCTATGAAATTTATCATTGAACGTGAGCAATTGTTAAAACCACTGCAACAGGTCAGTAGCCCGCTGAGTGGGCGTCCTACTCTGCCTATTCTTGGTAATTTATTACTACAGGTTACAGAAGGTTCCCTGTTGCTGACCGGCACAGATTTAGAAATGGAAATGATGGCAAGAGTCACGCTTTCATTGCCACACGAAGAAGGTGCAACCACGGTACCGGCACGTAAATTCTTTGATATCTGGCGAGGTTTGCCAGATGGGGCCGAGATCAGTGTAGAACTGGATGGCGACCGCCTATTGGTGCGTTCTGGTCGCAGCCGTTTCTCACTTTCCACATTGCCCGCTTCTGATTTTCCAAATCTTGATGACTGGCAAAGTGAGGTGGAGTTTTCACTGCCACAAGCCACACTGAAGCGCCTTATTGAATCAACTCAATTCTCAATGGCTCACCAGGATGTCCGCTATTACCTCAACGGTATGTTGTTTGAAACCGAAGGAGAAGAGCTGCGTACAGTTGCAACGGATGGTCACCGTCTGGCAGTCTGTTCTATGGGAATTGGTCAAAAGCTGCCTTCCCATTCGGTCATCGTGCCACGTAAAGGCGTTATTGAACTAATGAGATTGCTGGATGGTGGCGATACTCCGCTACAGTTACAAATTGGCAGTAACAATATTCGTGCCCACGTTGGCGACTTTATTTTCACCTCTAAATTGGTGGATGGACGTTTTCCTGATTATCGTCGCGTATTACCAAAGAACCCGGATAAAACTCTGGAAGCTAATTGCGATATGCTGAAACAGGCTTTTTCACGCGCAGCTATTCTCTCTAATGAGAAATTTCGCGGAGTTCGCCTTTATTTCAGTGAAAACCAGCTAAAAATCACAGCAAATAACCCTGAACAGGAAGAAGCCGAAGAGATTGTAGATGTCAGCTATCAAGGTGCTGAAATGGAAATAGGCTTTAATGTCAGTTACGTGCTAGATGTTCTCAATACACTAAGATGTGAAGAGGTCCGTTTACTACTGACTGATGCTATTTCCAGTGTTCAGATAGAAGACTGTGCAAACCACAATGCGGCTTATGTCGTGATGCCAATGCGCCTGTAACCGGATTTTTATTTCAGGTATATGACTCTCACGCGTTTACTTATCCGCGGTTTTCGTAATATCGCCGCCGCTGATTTGCCTCTAGCTACCGGATTTAACTTTCTGGTTGGATCTAATGGCAGCGGCAAAACCAGCGTACTGGAAGCGATTTATACGCTGGGTCACGGGCGCTCTTTTCGTAGTATTCAGGCGGGACGGGTAATCCGTCATGACTGCGATGAGTTCGTTCTACATGGGCGGTTAGGACAACAGGAGAATGAGCGGGAACGGTCTATCGGTCTGAGTAAAAACCGTAATGGCGACAGTAAAGTTAGAATTGATGGTAGTGATGGCTGTAAAATTGCAGAATTGGCCAAGATGTTACCTATGCAGCTTATTACTCCAGAAGGGTTTACCCTGTTAAATGGCGGGCCAAAGTATCGACGGGCTTTTATTGACTGGGGATGCTTTCACAATGAGCCACGCTTTTTTTCTGCATGGGTAAACTTAAAACGGCTACTCAAACAACGCAATGCAGCACTACGACAAGTTACCCGCTACAGCCAGATACGGCCTTGGGATCAGGAATTGGTACCACTCGCTAACCAAATAAATCAGTGGCGTGGTGAATATGTTACAAACATCACTCAGGATATCACGAATACCTGTAAGCAGTTTTTACCCGAATTTACATTAAGTTTCTCTTTTCAACAAGGATGGGACAAAGAGAGTGATTATGCTGAATTACTGGAGCGCCAATTTGAGCGTGACAGAACGTTAACCTATACAGCTTCCGGCCCACATAAGGCAGATCTGCGCATTCGTGCAGAAGGAACGCCAGTAGAAGATATGCTATCCCGCGGTCAATTAAAGTTACTGATGTGCGCACTGCGGCTAGCACAGGGTGAATATTTCACCCGACAGAGCGGACAACAATGTCTGTATCTGCTTGATGATTTTGCCTCCGAACTGGATGCCGGCCGCCGTCAGTTGCTGGCCGCTCGTCTAAAATCCACGCAAGCTCAGGTATTTGTCAGTGCGATAAATCCTGACCAAATAACAGACATGCTTGATGGAAATAGCAAGATGTTTCGCGTGGAAAATGGCAAAATAGAGGTTCAACCATAGGATTAAAAATGAGCGAGAAACGTTGATGTCGAATACATATGACTCCTCAAGTATCAAGGTATTAAAAGGGCTGGATGCGGTTCGTAAACGTCCGGGCATGTATATCGGTGATACAGACGATGGTACCGGCTTACACCACATGGTCTTCGAGGTTGTCGACAACGCTATCGACGAAGCCCTCGCAGGCCACTGTAGTGAAGTTATCGTCACTATCCATGCTGATAACTCAGTCTCCGTACAGGATGATGGCCGCGGTATTCCTACCGGTATACACGAAGAAGAAGGTGTTTCAGCAGCTGAAGTTATTATGACGGTGCTGCATGCGGGGGGTAAATTCGATGATAACTCTTATAAGGTCTCCGGCGGTTTACATGGCGTAGGGGTTTCTGTTGTTAACGCCTTGTCTGAAAAGCTGGAGTTGGTTATCCGCCGTGACGGTAAAGTTCATGAACAGACTTATCACCTTGGTGTGCCACAAAGCCCACTGAAAGTCGTTGGAGAAACTGAACAAACAGGTACCCGTGTCCGCTTCTGGCCGAGCATGGATACTTTCCGTAATAACACAGAATTCCAGCACGACATTCTGGCTAAACGCCTGCGTGAACTATCCTTCCTGAATTCCGGTGTATCCATCCGTCTTATTGATAAGCACACTAATATAGAAGACCACTTCCATTATGAAGGTGGAATTAAAGCGTTTGTTGAGTTCCTAAATAAAAACAAAACACCCATTCATCCAAATGTTTTTTATTTTTCTACAGAAAAAGATGGCATCGGCGTTGAAATTTCAATGCAATGGAATGATGGTTTCCAGGAAAATATTTACTGCTTTACCAATAATATCCCACAACGCGATGGGGGAACTCACTTAGTTGGCTTCCGTACTGCGATGACACGTACCCTTAATAGTTACATGGATAAAGAAGGGTACAATAAGAAATCCAAAGTCAGCGCCACTGGTGATGATGCCCGGGAAGGTTTAGTTGCTGTTATTTCCGTTAAAGTGCCTGATCCAAAATTCTCTTCTCAGACTAAAGACAAACTCGTCTCCTCCGAAGTGAAAACTGCGGTTGAAACGCTGATGAATGAGAAGCTGGTGGAATACTTATTGGAAAATCCAAACGACGCTAAAACCGTTGTCAGTAAAATTATTGATGCTGCTCGCGCTCGTGAAGCAGCCCGTAAAGCGCGTGAAATGACACGTCGTAAAGGCGCTCTTGATCTGGCTGGGCTGCCAGGCAAACTGGCAGATTGTCAGGAACGTGATCCAGCACTCTCTGAACTCTACTTAGTGGAAGGGGACTCTGCGGGTGGCTCGGCAAAACAGGGACGGAACCGTAAAAATCAGGCAATTTTGCCGCTAAAAGGCAAAATCCTGAATGTCGAAAAAGCACGTTTCGATAAAATGCTCTCTTCTCAGGAAGTAGCAACCCTGATCACTGCATTGGGCTGCGGTATTGGCCGTGACGAATATAACCCAGATAAGCTACGTTACCACAGCATTATCATCATGACGGATGCGGACGTCGATGGTTCTCATATTCGTACCCTATTGCTGACTTTCTTCTATCGTCAAATGCCAGAAATCATTGAACGTGGTCATGTGTTTATTGCTCAACCACCGTTGTATAAAGTCAAAAAAGGCAAACAAGAACAATATATTAAAGATGATGAAGCAATGGATGAGTACCAACTATCCATTGCACTAGATGGCGCTTCACTTTACACCAATGAACACGCGCCAGCCTTGAGAGGCGAACTGCTGGAAAAATTGGTGACCGAATTTAATGGTGTTCAAAAAATCATTAAACGCATGGAACGTCTGTATCCGCTAAGTTTATTGAATAGCCTAATTTATCATCCGAAACTGACCGAAGAAGTATTGTCTGATAAGGCGAAAGTTGAAGAATGGATTGAAATGCTGGTCATCCGTCTGAATGACAGTGAACAAAACGGCAGCAGCTACAGTTATCGCCTCCATGAAAATCGTGAGCGCCAAATGTACGAACCGGTGCTGTGTGTTCGTACACATGGTGTTGATACTGATTATCTATTGGACTTCGATTTTGTCCACGGTGGCGAATATCACCGTATCACTCTATTAGGCGACAAACTTCGCAACTTGATCGAAGAAGACGCGTACATCGAACGTGGTGAACGCCGCCAACCAGTTAGCAGCTTTGAACAAGCGCTAAACTGGTTGACTAAAGAGTCACGCCGTGGGTTGTCTATACAGCGTTATAAAGGTTTGGGAGAAATGAACCCTGAACAGTTATGGGAAACGACCATGAACCCGGAAACTCGCCGCATGATGCGTGTGACAGTAAAAGATGCCATTGCAACTGACCAACTATTCACAACTCTGATGGGTGATGCTGTTGAACCTCGGCGAGCGTTTATTGAAGAAAATGCCCTGAAAGCAGCCAATATTGATATCTAGTTGATATTATTATCAATTTAAAAAGCGCTCATATTAATTCTCTATGGGCGTTTTTTTTATCTGTTATTTATAACCAATAAAGTGTAATTTATTTAATGTTTCTGTAAAACATCACTTAAATATAATCTGGGGGTATAATATGGCTGACATGATTTACATGACAATAAAGGGAAAAAAACAGGGGTTAATATCGGCTGGATGTTCTTCTGTTGATTCTATTGGTAATAAATATCAAGCAAACCATCTTGATCAGATATTAGTTTATAGCTTAAGCCATGCGATAACACGGGCTCAAAATGTTGATCATCAACCCATTATTATCCAAAAACCTATCGACAAATCATCACCATTACTCGGTGTTGCTATTTCTGAGAATGAGTCTCTTGAATGCTCTATTGATTTTTACCGAACTAACTCAAATGGTGCTCAAGAACGTTATTACAATATAAAGATCACTGGCGCCACAATCACTGAAATAAGTGTCTTACATCCACATTCATTGAATCATAATGAGCTTCCACCACAGGAAAGTATTTCGTTAAAATATACAAACATTACCTGGAATCACCTTATCGCAGGTACTGGCGGTTATAGTATTTGGGATGACAGAATTTATTAAATAATTAAAACAAGGCGTTTTAATTTAACGCCTTGTTTCATTAATAAACTTTTTTGGTAAGAGCAATATATATAAAATATAAAACAAAATACTGCCAATCATAATTACATCACTATTTAAATCAATAAAATTGGCTATATCACACTCATATCCTGTCAAAATCAATTGAACACTAAATAACTTTCCAAAATAGTACTAAACGTTACATAACATATAACTCTATGCATAACAATTAGTTGAAGAAAATTATATATATCGGAATTATGAAACCTTATTTAATATAGCATACTATGTTTTCAATAATTAAACATTAACTTAAAACTTACTCTACCCATTGATAAGTTAATTTTACAACCATTTAATTTTAAATTAATCCCCATATTTTCTTGGTAACATGCACGCATATAAAACAGAAAATATCACACTACCCACTCTAATTACCTCACTATTTAAATTAATAAACATTGATATAATTTCATGATAACCATCATATTTAACAATAAACAATTGAATTGAACCAAACATTACTATTATAAAGAAACCAAAAACAGAGAGTATATAACTTCTTTTTTTTTCTATGAAAATTTTCATAAAAAAAAGAAAAAACAAAACAATCAATGATAAAGAATAGTACAGAAAAATATCCTGCCAAGTAGATTGAGTGGAAATTGTAACATCAATATAATCCATCATTATTTTTCCTTTTCTAGCTGATAAATACTCAAAACTGTAGAAACATCAACAATACCTTCTGTAGTTAAGCTCACAACTCCCATTTCTCTCCATCCTCTGATAAAATCACTATTTATATTTTTGAATAGTTTCCAAGATTTCTCTCTTGGCTTCAAAACTTTTTTAAAAATGCCATAACCTGAAAGCGCTAAATCAACAGTTGCATAAGTAATATCTGCATCTTTATCACTTAAACCAATTTTATTAGCAACATACCTATATCCTTCTCTGACACCACCATTAATATTTTCTCTGTACAGTAGATAATATCCATTTTCAACAACATTATTATACCCATGAGCCATTAATGGCGCACCGAATGAGGCACATGCTAACCCTAAAGAAGCTTTACAGACTGTATAACCTGCAAGAATTTGAGTGCCACCACCAACAAACCCAATCTGTTTTAATATAAGATTAGTATAACTTGATTTCTCTTTTTCCCTTTCAATTATTGCATATTGCTTTACTCTGTTTGCTGTTAAATAGAAAGCTTGTTCTTTCAGGTGATCTATTTCAAACTGAATAATCTCAATTGCACCATTTGAAGATAAACAGTGAATACGAACCTGACCTAGTATATCCTCTACAAAAAGATTTATTTTTGAATTAAAATCCATTCTTATTTTACTATGAGTTAAATAGCGAAAAGATAAAGTTTTCGCCAACTCTCTTAATTCCCTTACCTTTAAATCCAGTAGGTTATCTTGCTTCATATCTCCCCCTATAAAACCGATTTTTTATTTTCAAACCGAAAAATCATTAACATTACTTATATAACATAACAAAAATAAACCAATAAAGAAACAATCAACAGAACCATCAAATGCCATATAGATAAATCCACTCGAATAACGAGTGGATTTTCACATAAATAAATAGATTAAAATAATTAAACCAAGATACGCAGCATACGACGCAGAGGCTCTGCTGCTCCCCACAACAATTGGTCACCTACAGTAAAAGCAGATAAATACTCTGGGCCCATATTCAGCTTACGTAAACGTCCTACAGGAGTATTCAAAGTTCCCGTTACGGCAGCCGGGGTTAATTCGCGCATACTCAATTCGCGATCATTTGGAATAACACGAACCCAGTCATTATGCGCAGCCAGTAATTGCTCAATTTCAGGAATCGAAATATCTTTTTTCAATTTCAGAGTAAATGCCTGACTGTGGCAACGCAAAGCACCAATACGCACACACAACCCATCCACAGTAATGATGTTATTACCGGTATTCAAAATCTTGTTGGTTTCTGCCTGCCCTTTCCACTCTTCACGGCTTTGACCATTATCAAGTTGTTTATCAATCCACGGAATCAAACTACCAGCCAACGGCACGCCAAATTGCTCAGTTGACATAACTCCGCTACGGGTGAAATCCGTTACTTTTCTTTCAATATCCAAAATAGCCGATGCCGGATCTTGCAACTCTTTTGCTACCTGAGTATGTAGAGATCCCATCTGAACCAGCAATTCCCGCATATGACGAGCACCTGCACCAGAAGCTGCCTGATAAGTTGCAACAGAAGCCCATTCAACCAAATCATTAGCAAATAAGCCGCCTAAAGACATCAACATTAGGCTAACGGTACAATTACCACCAACAAAAGTTTTTATGCCTTTATTAAGACCTTGCTGAATATGCGTATGGTTAACTGGATCAAGAATAATAATGGAATCAGCATTCATACGCAGCGCTGACGCTGCATCAATCCAATATCCCTGCCAACCCGTTGCCCTTAACTTTGGATAAATCTCATTAGTATAATCTCCCCCCTGGCAGCTAATAATAATATCCAAAACACCAAGAGCTTCGATATCGAAAGCATTCTGTAACGTACCTTGCTGACCAGTGAAATCAGGTGCTGGCTGTCCGTATTGTGATGTCGTGAAGAATACCGGACGAATAACATCAAAATCCTGCTCTTCAATCATACGCTGCATTAATACTGAGCCGACCATACCGCGCCAGCCGATAAAGCCCACATTTTTCATCATTATTGTCCTACTTTGGTGAGTGTTGATCAGTGATTCTGATTACATCAAAACTGACAAAATATGACCAGGGACGCAAGTGAATTTATTAACTAATTCACAAGATATTTAGCAACGTAGCTAGCAGCAAGATATATAACAAATCGAGCATCCAAGTAAAAAGCCACCTGTTTGGTGGCAAATATTTACCATTAACTTTTAATTTTCAAGTCACATTCAATTGAGTTTTAGTTTTTTCTTTGGGATGCGGCTTAACACTTATTACTTCACCAGGTTTGGAAATAAAGCGAACAAACGTTTCATGGCTGACGAAAGTTGCACCACAATTGATATTTTGGCATTGATTATAACGTTCTTTTGTATGGCAGGAATGCTCAAAGCTGCTGCGTGCATGAGCCGCTTTACCACAAAGAGGACACTTGATCATATTTTCTTACCCTTAACTAAAACATGAACTCTCATAATATGAACAATATAGCAATGAGATCTCACTTAAAGAACAATTATTTCATGTCGAGATCATCAATTTTTAATTCCAGAGTCAGTGCTGTTGTAAAACCACCACCAGATCCATTCACCGTGTGAGTGACTGTCGTTAATGTCCATTCGGCAGCATCTATTTCTGGTTTAAAGCCGGTAACTTTGATTGGTATTTCAGGGTAGAGATCTGCACGCCCCTGAGCCAGTTGAATCGAAAACGTCGCTGCTCCGCGTTGTATTTTTTCCCAGGCAACCTTGGCAGCACGTTTAGCACTGGCTTCATCAGCATAAATACGGGAAAGTTCTAATACATTATCTTTGCTACCTACTAAATAAGAGGTTAATTTATCAGCATTTTTCTGACTTTTTCGCTCAACAGTTAAGGTATGTTTTTTCTCCGGTTTACGGACATCCAACCAGTTTGCTACCACGCCAGTATAAGACTCTCGGTCGGATAGCGTAAAATTGTGGTTGTCACCTGACCGACGTGTAATCACTAATGCAGGGATAACCGCACCACTGGCTGTTTTATTCTGTCCCTGCCGAATAAATATCAACTTACCATTTTTTACTGAAGCAATTGCCCCTTCTTGCCTTGCCAAGCGCGTAAGAAAACTACCATCTGACTCATTCGTCTGATCAATATGATTAATAAATATCTTCGCAATATCCTGATGTAAATCAGCGGTAAGGTTATTTCTAGCAGCGATAGTATGGACAATATCACCTATTGTTTTCTGATGATAAGACTCTTCACGTCTCATATTGAGAGATTCACGGAAATCAGCACTACGGGCACGAATTGTTAATTTGTCCGGCGCTCCACTGTGACCAATTTCATCCACAGTAAAACGCCCTTTACTAATCAGTGGCTGATCACGCCATCCCAACGCCAATGAAATTACATTACCTCTGGAAGGTAGCACCAAACTTCCATCTGCATCATCCAGTTCAATATCAAGCTGGTCGGCTTCAAAGCCACGATTATCTGTCATTGTTAGTGATATCAGGCGCGATTGAATGCGCCCGCTGATATCTTTATTGTCAATTTCCAAAAGAAATGCCGGTGCACTGCCTTTTTCGGAACCTCTGCCAAATTCAGATGTCATGGCAACACCTCTCTGACTCTATCTGACAAATTGTCTGTAAGCATAGAGAATTGTTCCTGAAGATCACCGAACATTTCACTTAGAGAACTATCCACTCGCCGTAATGTCAATGTGAAATCAATTTTGCGGGCAGAACCATTCGACATAAATTCAGTTTTCGTCTGGTCGATACTCTCAATGACAAACATACCGTAAACCGTGCCACTGCCATCTATAAAGGACCAAGCTTTACCGCTATCAGCCATCACTTGTAGTACCGTCAATGATAAACGACCACCGGTAATTTCTGGATATAACGAACCGGAAAGTGTCATTGTGTCGTTATCCGGCCCCAGAAATTGCCAGGCAGGCCGCATCCCGATACGGCTGTTAAAAGCATGCCGCCATGACTGCTGATGTTGCATACTCTGGTATGGTGTGGTTTTCAACATAAAAACAAATAAACCCAGTGCAGCCATCATAATTAGAATTCTCCTCTATCAGAGAATGAACTGCGTAAACGCGCCTGCTGTTTACGTTCCCGATCATCCAATTCGCGCCTAACCGCTGCTGCAATATCCTGCGCAGATTGCCCCGGTGCACCATAGATATTTATATGATAGACCGGTGATTCACTGCGGTACTCTACCATCTGACGTTTGTCCGCTTTCTTTTCCTGAATCTGAGGATAAGCATGAACCGGTAAGCTCTGAACATGCAATGGTGCGGTTCTGGCTGCGGTAGAAGGCGCCATTACGCTCAAAGAAAATGCCGCAGCGGCAGCAAGTTTAGCAGTCTGTCGGCGGCTAATAACATTAACAGGGCCAGTGACAATTTCTGGTCCATATTCACCAACAATACCAAATCGGCCAGCCGGAATAATTCCCCCCTTGTCATGTTTGGGCAGAACCGAACTAACATTAGGACTCACATTATTACTGGCGTCTTTTGAAATATCCTCCTTTGACCGCATCCAATCAGGGAGATACTCAGACAATGAAGTCAGTTTATTTTTCAGGGCTTCCCATTTTTCATTAATCCCCTCCAATAAACTGTTAACTATCGCTGTGCCAACCTCTTTAAATTTACTGGGCAGATTCATTACGTCAGTAATAATTTCATTCCATTTATCCGAAATCGATATTTTAATATTCTCCCAGATATCCAACGTGTTCTGCTTAACTAATTCCCAAGCATTACTGATATTAGTTTTAATACTTTCCCAGGTTTGCAGAACACTCTGTTTAATGGATTCCCATTTCTCACTTAGGCTAATTTTAATATTTTCCCAAAGCTGAGAAATTTTCGGCCCCAATGTTTCCCAGTTTTGCCAAATATAAACAGCAGCCATAGCAATGACACCAATAATGGCGAGGATTGGGTTAGCCATCATCAAACGACCGACGATCATCATGGTGCTACCCAACATTTTCAGAGCATTCCCGACTAATCCGAGCGCCCTCACACCAGTACTACCAAAGAAAGTAAGACTATATTTCGCTACAGCTAATGGAAGCAATATCGAAGCGATCGCCTGTGCCAATGCGCCAAACACAGTTAATATGCCTCCGACCACCACTGTAATAGTCGCAAGCGTTGCAGCCAAGCGTGGGTTGGCTTCCATCCATTCACTGACTTTATTGACTACATTTGTTACTTGCTGAGTGGCTTCTCTTGCAGGACCTTCTACGCCAGAAAACATCTGAACGCCCAGATTACTCCAAGCGGCATTGAGTTTTTGGATATCACCGGTGAGATTATTCGTCACTACAGATGCAACTTTTTGGGATTCACCTTGAACATTTTTTAGTCCAGCGATAAAAGTTTGCAATCCTCCCTGCCCTGCCTGATTTACCAATACATCCAAAGCAGGAGCAGCGTTTTCACCACCAATTGCGGTGAAATAACTCGTACGTTGTTTATCGTTCATTGAACGGGTTTTATCATCTAGTTCAACGAGAATATCAGGTAATTGCCGTAAATTACCTTTAGCATCACGAGTTTTAATATCTAGTTGTTTCAATGCAGCAGCAGCAGCTTTAGGCGGTTCAGCCAACCGACTTAGTACATTGCTCAAAGCCTCTCCAGCTTCACTTCCCCTAATATTGGCATCACTTAGCTTTCTTGTAGCAGCCGCAACGGTTTCAATATCAATCCCCAAAGAAGTGGCCGCTGGAGCGACAGATTTCATGGTGTCACCCAATCCCGCCAACGTTGTTTTTGAGCCAATAAACGTTGCCGTCAAAACATCACTAACATGCCCCATCTCCTCGGATTGTAATTTAAACCCTTCCAGTACATTAGTACTAATATCAACCACATTGGCGAAATCTGTACCGCTTGCCTGCGACATTAATACCGCACCAGGCATCACATTCTTTATCTGGTCAGGAGAATACCCCTTGGAAGCATACAGACTCTGTCCCTGTGCAATCTGACTGGCAGGAATCCCTGTACCTTTGCTCAACTCACGACTTTGGTTAAGCAACATGACGTATTCAGGAGAATTTTTTTCAATATTGGTTTGTGCCTGAATTTTAGCCATTTGAACATTAAGATCATAACCCGGCATCAGAAAGTTTTTACTGGTTGTCAGTATGTTGCTACCGGCTGATTTTGCACTAGCACCATATTGGCTAACGCGGTCACGAAGCTCTTTGATTTTGCTATAACGACCTTCACCGCGATCTTCTTCCTTTTTGTTACTGGTATGCGCAGTTTCCTGCGCATATTCAGGAGCAGAATAAGGTTTAATTGCTTCATAAGTCTGATTTAATCGCTTGAATTCATCGCGATTTTGCCGGAGAGAATCCGCCAACCTTTTATTATTTCGCTGGGCAGATTTCAAGGCGCTGGTCAGCTTATTAACGGACTGTATTACCAATTTAAGCTGTGACTGTGTATTACTCATTTTCTGCACCACTTCGTAAGATGGCCCGATGTCGCCAGTCCAGTAATTCCGGTAGTGACATTTCATCTGTCACTGCCGGAGACCAGTGGAAAACGGTGGCGATATCTGCCACCAATTCATCTACGGTTAGTCGGTCTGGAAACCGGACTTCGCCGACTTCGGTAACAAAAAATTGACCACCTCAACACTGAGATTAATCAGATCGCCGGGTGTCATTGACAACAGGTCGCTTTTAGTGAGCGCTGGTGTGGTAACACGTGGCAAAACCAATATCATTGAATCCACATCCATCTCCAGCAAAGCCTGTAGCCGAGCACCCCGCAGCGCGCCACTGTTCGGTTTGCGCACCACCACTTCAGTGATGTTGCTACTACCACGTGCAAGCGGTTCTTCTAATACGATTGTGCGCTGCTCGTCGTTTTGAGTAATTAGTGTTTCTGTCATGGTTCAACCTTGTTTATCCGATTAGATTAAAGACCCATAGCGCGACGGTGATCTGCCAAGCGATCCTCACCATTAACGACTTCAACCATGTTAACGGTATCCACTTCGATCAGAACTTCACCGTCCCATGTCAATTTAAAATAGGTGTTTTTAGCGCTGATTTTGGTCTGAGTATTATCTCCTTGCTTATAAGTACCGTGGTCAAATTCATGGAAACGGCCACGCATCACGATTTCAACAGCAATCACATCGCTGGTATCATCGCGCTGGCAGGAGCCCGCAAAGCGCAACATCACGCCATCGGCTTTGGTCAGACCCCATTGCCGATAATGTTGAGCTTCCATACCTCCCAGAGTAAATTCAACGTCCAATGCACCTTCATCCAAGCCTAAGTCCACGGTTGCGCTACCGTTCATACCACCGCCACGATAGGTTTCCAGTTTACGACTCAGCTTAGGCAGAGTAAGTTCTTCCACGATTCCCTGATAACTATTGCCATCATTAAATAAGTTCAGGAATTTAAGTTTGCGAGGTAATGCCATCTGTGTCCCCTTAGCCGTTTATGCTTTTCGCGAAATCCATCAGGTAACGATCTGTAATACGCTGGCGTAACATCATGTTTTCCAGTGGTGGTACAGGTGTATAGTCGTAATCGAGGGTCAATTTGCCCGCTTTCAAGGTGTCTTTATCATTGGCGTTTTCGTCATACCAACACTGGCCGTCAATAATGTAACCCCCAGATTTCAGTTCGCGGAACTTAGCATTGATACCTTCGATAATGTCTCGTACCAGTGAAGGAGTCAGTGGTTTATCGATCGCCCACATATGTGCTTCTGCCATAGTGTCAGCTAATACTTGGGCAGTACGAGTGTAACTTTCGAACTGGAACAATGGGTCATCTGCGCAGGTACGGGAACCCCAGAAACGGAAGCCGTTCTTACGGATAAGTGTCGTAATACCATTTTGGTTTAGCAGGCCTGAATCTGTTGCTGGATCTTGAAGATCCCAGAAGACGTCTGCTGAAAGACCGGTCACACCATTGACACCGATGTTGGACAGTGTTTTGTGCCAACCTGTTTCTTCATCAATTTTTGCACGCAAACCCAATGCACGAGCTGTAGCGTAGGCGATAGTTTCTTTATTAGAAACAGTATCCCAACTTAAAAAATCAGGCCAAATCAACATCAGTTCTCGTTGACTGAAGTTTTTGCGATATTCGATAACTTCTGAGATAGTCTTACTGCCATAGGCACTGATATAAGCCATTGCTCTCAGTTTCTGCGCGATACTCGCCAACTCAACAGCAACAGCTTTTGTATCCAGCCCAGGGACTCCCAGAATACGAGGCTTCACACCTAATTGGCTTTGTGCTGCCAACAGTGCCTGTATACCGGTTTTCTTACCTTCATTAGTTGTAGTACCAATGATGTTGCTGGTAGTTTGTTCTTCCGTTTCACCTTGTGCTACACGGACAACAACAGTAACGGGTTTAGACTGGTCTGAGATAGCTTTGAGTGCCTGAGGCAATGTACCGGTTTTACCCGCTTTGCCAATTGCCATCGAAACATCAGTAATCAAAACCGGAGTGTTTAATGGAAAAGTTTTTTCGTCTGCCTCAGGACCAGTACAGACCATACCAACAATAGCG
Source organism: Photorhabdus sp. RM96S (assembly GCF_042879335.1). Taxonomy (NCBI): domain Bacteria; kingdom Pseudomonadati; phylum Pseudomonadota; class Gammaproteobacteria; order Enterobacterales; family Morganellaceae; genus Photorhabdus; species Photorhabdus sp. RM96S. The sequence goes on from NZ_JBHFKT010000019.1 coordinate 107,068, forward strand.
GTGCTAACTGTGGTGATGGTACGTGTGCCTTCATTAATTTCCTGTACACGGACGCCATGATGATAATCTTGTGCCATATTAGCGGTTCTCCTATTAAGGTGTCCCGCTATGTTGAAGTATCCGAATTATTAAATCATTCGATGGGAAATGTGTGGGAGATGATACAAATCAGGTTGGTTAATTTATTATTTTTTCTAATAATTTAACTACTTGTACTTTATTGCGTGTGGAAAAGGAAATCTCTACAAATCAATATCTGTTTCTTCTGGCGTGAACTTTTAGCTCTGTTCATTGATTATTTTTTCACAGATTTTCCCTACAAAAATAGATGATAATTTATACATATCAACGCATTTTTTCATAAACCACCGTTCTGGTCATTTATTGGCACCTAAATATAGCCAATCTTTGCCATATATACCCCCCGCTTAGTACCAATACGAGACTATTCTGTTGGAAATTTCACGGATTAGTGAGTTTTGAAAAATCTTGGTTTGGTGGAAACCGTGAATTTGGCGAAAAATGCTCTTCCTAAGGACTCAACTGAATCATTCACGTCAGGCAATCACAATATTAAAACAGGTGGAAATTATTCCAGTTTGTCACTAACAAAAAGCGATGGTCGATATGTCTTCATAGAAGCCACTTCTCATGAAGCAGATTCTTTTTGTGCAATAGGATATCGTGAGTCTGACTCCTCAAATATAAATGTTGTTCAACTCCCTCGAAAGAACGGCTATGTTGCAATAGCTAATGAGCATTATTCTAAATCAGAGTCTGACAGTCGATTTATTCAATTGAATACGGATACAAAAACATCAGGTTATATATTAGCTAAAACTGCAAACTATTATGATGATCCTAATTCACGTCATTTGGGACGTTCAGGTTTTTTAAGACCTAATGGAATTGGTAATTTGGGTGATTTAGCAATTCATATAGCTCACCCTAACGTTGATAGCCCTCAGCATGCTCGCGGGCTTTCTTTCGGGTATGGGGGTTATTCAGAAGCATTCAGCATTTCCACTTATGCTTTTGATAAAAATGGTAACTTCAGGGGGAAACGTAAAATATTAACAGAGGATGATATTCTTGTTGGTATTCCATTACCGTGGTCTAAGCCAACTGCACCAGCAGGTTATCTTATTTGTAGTGGCCAGCAGTTTGACAAATCTATGTACCCTAAATTAGGGGAAGCGTATCCCTCTGGCACACTCCCTGATCTACGTGGTGAATTTATTCGAGGTTGGGATAATGGGAGAAGTATTGATTCAGGAAGGGAGATATTATCCCACCAGAATTCAACAAAGTTACCTAATCTTTACACCCATGCAGCCTCTGCAAATATAGGATTATTGGTATCTCCTCCTATTAATCGTTTTTCAAGTAATTATCCATCAGAAATTATGGCTAGTGATTTTGAGGAAGCAGAATTCGGGAGCGGCCAATATTTTTCGACCCCATTAAATCCTACTGGTGCAGTTTCATTATCTACATTTAGAGTACGTCCCCGTAATATCGCATTTAACTACAGGGAACCTCTAAAAACTCTCAATACAAAAAATAAGATCAATTTTGCACTCACCAATAAATGACCTTATTGTGTATGACTTTTTCTTGCTTTTTCAGGGGAAAAAATA